>NZ_PZKN01000013.1 GCF_003046795.1 Desulfonatronum sp. SC1
CCACCCTTTTGCTTCTTTCCCCGCCCCACCGCTTCGTCTCTCTTGTTTGTTCACCGGTTTTCTGTCAGTCTTGGACCTGTTTTTTTGGATTCCGATCATCCCGGAACGACCATTCAAGGGAACCGAACGTCCCCTGAGAGACAACGGAGAGAGCGCATGCTGGAACTGACCATTCAGACTCCGCAACGTGAAGCATTGGTGGACGTCACGGCCCAGGTGCAGGGTGTCCTCCGCAACCATGAATTTCAGGACGGCATGCTCGTGCTGTTTTGTCCGCACACCACCGCCGGGCTGACCATCAACGAAAACGCCGATTCCACTGTGGTCCGGGACATTCTGGCGACATTACAGCGCCTTGTCCCTCGCCAGGGCGACTACCAGCACGCCGAAGGCAACAGCGACGCCCACGTCAAAGCCTCCCTGCTGGGCTCGGACCTGCGGGTCCTGGTGGAAGAGGGGCGATTGCTGTTGGGCATCTGGCAGGGCGTTTTCCTGGCGGAATTCGACGGTCCGCGTTCCCGCAAGATTTGGCTGAAGTGGTTTCCGTCACCGAGGCCGGCCTAACCGGCGCTTACGGGGGTACCGTCGTGCCAAAACATGAGAATCTTCTGGAAACCATGCCCGATCCCAATCTTTCCCTTCGCAAGCTGCTGATCTGCGTCAGTGAAGACCCGGCCTTGCTCCACGGGGCGCGTTTCGTGAGCAGCTTTTTTCAACCAGCCGAGGATTTGCTGATCGACTTGGCCCTGACGCCCCAGACCGACCTGGCCGGGAACGACCCGGATCGGCTCTCCTCGCCGGACGCCCTACACTGGGCAGTGGCCATGCTTGAGGAAAAGGGCTTTTCAATCGCAAGATCTTGCCCGGACGCTGCCGGCAAGTCTTTTCTTCGCATTTCAGACATTGCCAGGGTGGCGGACCAGCACCACTACGACGCGGTGGTTCTCGGCTGCCGGGGTGTTCGCCGCTTGGAAGAGCACTTGAATACCGCGTTCAAAGAAACCGTTTTCGACCAAAATCTGGATTTTCCCTTCTGGATCTGTCGAGAGCCGGATCTGACCCGGTCCGGCGTCCTGCTCTGCGTAGACGGCTCCAAACCCGGCCTGTGCGCCGCCGACCACGTGGGCATGATGTGCGCCACGGAACCGCGCCATGCCATTTGCGTGGCCTACCTGGCCGATCCGAACCGGCGAGACCATCGGGACGAGACGTTGATTCTGGACAATGCCGTGCGCATGCTACGGGTCAATGCCGTTGCCGAGTCGCGGATCTCCACCAAGGTGCTGGTGGAGACGGATCATGCTCAAGGCATTCTCCGGGAAGCGGAGCGTGGTCGCTACGCCGCCGTGGCCGTGGGGCGGGCCGGAACCGGGCGGGGAATGATGGCCGATTGGCAGTTCGGTTCGGTCAGCTTGCGACTGTCCCGTGAATTATGTGGCGCGAGTCTCTGGGTTTGCGGCTACCCGTGCAAACTGTAGCGCGGGGAGCGTGGCTTCGGGACCCGTGGCTCTACACTGCCCTGGCCCTGGCCCCCACGGCCTGGCTTTTGCCCGCCCCCGGGGTTTCCATGGCCCTGTGGAGGCTGGGACTGCTGGCCCTGGCCGAGGAAGTGGTCTTCCGGGGACTGCTGCAGGAGTGGCTGCGCGGGCGTACCGTGTTTTTACGAAGCTGGGGGCCGCTGACCCTGGCCAATCTTGTCGCTTCGGCCTGTTTCGCCGCGGCGCATCTGCTTGCCCAGCCACCACTCTGGGCCGCGGCCGTGTTCTTTCCCTCCCTGATTTTCGGATGGATATGGGACAGACACGGACGCATCCTGCCCTGCGTCCTGGTGCATTTTAGCTATAACCTTTGTTTTTTTCATCGATTTTAATCCCGCGACCTCGAACATCATGCACAGACGACGGTTTTTAGCCCTGGTTGCTGGCATCGCCACGCTGGCGGGCATGGGGGCTTTGAAGCTGTTTCCCTCCAGGCTGTTTGCTCAACCCGAATTCCCCATCCCGCGCCAAAAAATCTTTCGGGTGATCAACACCTACCCCCACGACCCCGCGGCCTCCACCCAAGGGCTGCTGTTTTACGACGGGCATCTCTACGAAAGCACCGGGGGCTGGGGCACCTCCTCGTTACGCAAGGTCGAGTTGACCACCGGCCGCGTGCTGCGCAAGCGGAACCTGCCGCCCCAGTACTTCGGCGAAGGCCTAGCCCTCTGGGACAACCGTCTGATCCAGGTCACCTGGAAGTCCGGCACCGGCTTCGTCTACGACCTGGACACCTTCGACCAGTTGGAGACCTTCACCTATCCCGGCGAGGGATGGGGGCTGACCCAGGACGACCAGGGGCTGATCCTCAGCGACGGTTCCCATGTTTTGCGCCGCCTGGATCCGTACACCTTCCGGGAAATCGGACGAATCGCGGTCCATGACCAGGGTCGGCCACAGCGCGGACTGAACGAGTTGGAATACATCGAGGGCGAAATCTGGGCCAAAATCTTTCCCACGGACGAAATGGTCCGTATCAATCCAGGCGACGGACACGTCGTGGCCCGGGTCGACCTGACCGGGATTCTCGGCCCGCGGCGGAGATCATCGGAAGCCGTGCCCAACGGAATCGCCTACGACCCGGAGAAGCAGAGGATATTCGTAACCGGCAAGCTGTGGCCGGTGTTGTTTGAAATTGTAGTCGTTCCAAGGAACTGACAATGAGCTCAAAAGGAGCTTAATGATGAGTCGACTCGTCGGCGTGATATCGGACACCCACGGCCTGCTGCGGCCCAGCGCCCTGGCCGCCCTGCAGGGCTGCGACCTGATTCTTCATGCCGGAGATGTCTGCGGCCGGGATATCATCGCCACATTGCAACGCGTCCAACGCACCGTGTTCGTCCGGGGGAACATGGATCGGCCCTCTTCCGGCAATCCCACGGCCAAAACCGAGGCGGTGGAATTCGCCGGAAAGCGCTTTTACGTACTCCACGACCTGTACGAACTGGACCTGGACCCCAAGGCCGCGAGCGTGGACGCGGTCATCCATGGCCATACCCACACCCCGGACATCACCTACAAGGACGACGTGCTGTACCTCAATCCGGGCAGCATCGGGCCGAAGCGGTTTTCCTTGCCGGTTTCCATGGCCTTCATCCGCATCGAGGATGACGCCATGCACCCGGAACTGATCACGTTGCCGGAGTAGCGGGGCGAGAACAGATGCCGGATGCGCTTCGCTTATCCGGCCTACATCAAAACCGCTGGTCCACCGTTATTCCGGCATTCTTTGTAGGCCGGGGCGGTAGCCGCATCCGGCACAACGGCTGCACAGCATGCCCGGACTTTTTGAGCGGATACGGGGCGACACGTCACTCAACCGAGTTTTTTACAAAGGAACAATCCGCATGGCGATCATCATGGGTACCGCGGGCCACATCGATCACGGCAAGACCAGTCTGGTCAAGGCCCTGACCGGAATCGACTGCGACCGGCTACGAGAGGAGAAAAAGCGGGGCATCACCATTGAGCTGGGCTTCGCGTTTCTGGATCTGCCCGGCGATGTCCGCCTGGGCGTGGTGGACGTGCCCGGCCACGAGCGGTTCGTGAAGAACATGGTGGCCGGGGCCGCGGGGATCGACTTCGTGCTGCTGGTGATCGCCGCGGACGAAGGCGTGATGCCCCAGACCCGGGAACACCTGGAAATCTGCACGCTGCTGGGTATTCGGCGCGGGCTGGTGGCCCTGACCAAGGTGGACATGGTGGAGGAAGAGTGGCTGGACCTGGTCCAGGAAGACGTGCGCGCCTTTCTGGAACCCACGTTTCTGGCCGAAGTGCCGGTGGTGCCGGTTTCCGCGCACAAGGGAACCGGCCTGGACGACCTGCGCCGGGAAATAGCCGGGTTGGCCGGAGAGTTTCACCGGGAGCCCCGTTCGGACGTATTCCGGCTGCCCATCGACCGGATTTTCACCATGCGCGGGCACGGCACCGTGGCCACCGGAACCCTGATTTCCGGGACCCTCAAGGTGGGCGACGACCTGGAAGTCGCGCCCAAGGGCCTGAAAAGCAAGACCCGGGGCCTGCAAGTCCACGGCGGCACCCAGGAGCGGGCCGAGGTGGGTCAGCGCACGGCGGTGAACCTGCACGGCCTGGAAGTGGAGGACCTGGAGCGGGGCATGGTTCTGACCCATCCCGGCACGCTGTTCCCCAGCACCACCTGGGACCTGGAGCTGACCTGCCTGCCGTCCACGCCCAAGGCCCTGAAACACCGCACCCAGATCCACTTTCACCACGGCACCCGGGAAATCCTGGCCAGGGTCTATTTTCTGGACCGGGACAAGCTGGAGCCGGGGGATACGGCCATGACCCAGGTCCGCTTCGAGGAGCCCATGGTCGGGATGTACGGCGACCGCTGCGTGCTGCGTTCCTTCTCCCCGCTGCGCACCGTGGCTGGCGGCAAGCTGATCAACCCCCTGGGCCGCAAGGTCAAGCGCCGTTCGGCCACCGTCGGGCGGCTGGCCGAACTGGCCGCGTCCCAGGGCGACGAGCGCATCCTGCTTCAACTCGAACTGGCCGGGCTGGCCGGACTGACGTTCGGCCAACTGCGGGCCGTGACCTGCCTGGAAACCAAGGAATTGGAGAAGCAGCTTCAACTCCTGGGCGGCAGGCAGGAGGCCTTCCTGTTCGAGCGGGAAGACCGGACCTATGTCCATGGCCGGTTGGCCCAGGAACTCTGCGCGGGCATCGCGGAGCACGTCGGGGAGTTTCACCGCAAGGAGCCCATGAAGCAGGGCATTTCCCGCGGGGCCCTGGCCTCGGGCTGGGGACGAAAACTGCATCCCAAGCTGTTCCATTTCGTCCTGGAGCGGACCCTGAAGCAGGGCGCCCTGGCCGCGGACGGCGACCTGTTCCGCCTCCCGGAGCACAAGGTTTCCCTAGCCTCGGATCAGGCCAGACTGCGCGAGACGATTCTCCAAGCCTACGACCAGGGCGGCCTGACCCCGCCCAACGTCAAGGACGTCCTCAGCCCCCTGGACCTGGAGATGAAAGAGGCCGCCCCGGTCTTCCGTCTGCTTCAGGAACAGGGCGAGTTGGTCAAGGTCAAGGAAGAGATGTTCTTCACCACCCAAGCCCTGGAACGGATCAAGGAGATGGTCAGGGGCTTTTTCCGCGAGAACCCGGAAATGGAACCCTCGGACTTTCGAACCGTCACCGGCCTGTCCCGGAAATACACCATTCCGCTGCTGGAATACCTGGACAAGGAGAAGATGACCGTGCGGGTGGGGGACAAGCGGCGATTACGCGCGTGACAAGTTGTTCCGCCCGGTCCGGGGGTGTTGCGTAAGTCTCGAGCTGGGTATAACCGGGTGTAAATTATCCCTCCCGACAGTTCGCTCACAAACCCCAAGCCCAAGGAGCAAAAAGAGCTGTCCGGACACGCCCCGTGTCCCGCCCCTTCAAGCCATGGCTTCGCCATACTTCATTTTGCCGTCCTGAGAATCGCATCAGGGCCGAAGCGGTGGTATCCATCGTACGGGTTTGAATATTTTGCCGCGACGCGACGATTGCCAGTATTTCAACGAACTGCCAACCGACGAGGAAGACCATGCCGACCTTGAAAGAGAACGCCTTCACCTTTGTCAGCCAAGCCCTGCCCCAGGACACGTTCACGGTGGTTCGTTTTTCCGGGGAGGAGGGGCTTTCGACGCTTTATTCTTTCGAGATCCTGTTGGTTTCCGAAAAGGAGGATGTCGACCTCACCGCGGTGCTCCAGAACCCGGCCACCTTCACCATCAAGGGCAGTTTTTCCGGAAGCGAGGACCTGCCCTTTCACGGCATTCTTTCGGGCTTCGAGCAGATGCACCAGGCCGACACGTATTTTTTTTACCGGGCCGAACTGCGTCCCAAGCTGTGGTGGCTGACCCTGACCCATCACAACCAGGTTTTTCTGGATAAAAAGGTGGATCAGTTCCTGGGGGACGTGCTCCGGGACGGAGGTTTGTCCCCGGGCCTGGATTTCGTCTTCCAGTTCCAGAACAAATACCAACCCTGGGAGTATGTCTGCCAGTACGGAGAATCCCACTTCGGTTTTGTTTCGCGGTGGATGGAGCGGGAAGGGGCCTATTACTGGTTCGAACAGGGCGAGCAAGCCGAAAAAATGATCGCCTCGGACACCCTTGTCGCCCATGCTCCTCTGCCGGGGCATGAAACCTTCCTCTATTCGCCGCCTTCGGGGCTGGACGCCGCGGACGCCGACAAGGTGATCAAGCGGTTCACCCTGAAACAGGCCCCCCTGCCCAAGAACGTCCTGCTCAAGGACTACAACTACATGAAGCCCAGCCTGGACCTGGAAGGCAAGGCATCTGTTCAGGACAAGGGGCGCGGTGAAATTTACCTGTACGGCGAGAACTTTCCGAACAAGAGCGAGGGAGACCGCTTGGCCCGGGTGCGGGCCGAGGAGTATCGCTGCCGGGAAAAGGTCTTCCACGGCCTTTCCTCCATTCCCGCCGTCCGGCCGGGATATCTGTTCACCCTGAACCGCCATTTCCGCGACGAGTTCAATCAACAGTACCTGACCACCACGGTCCGCCATGAAGGCAGCCAGGAGCGGTATCTGCTCAGCGGGCTGGGCATTCGGGATATGGAAACCGTCGAGGGGCTGTTCTACCGCAACACCTTCGAATGCATCCCCTCTTCCACTCAGTACCGCCCGGCGCGAATCACGCCCAAACCGCGCATGGCCGGAACCTTGTCCGCCAAGGTCGATGCTGCGGGCAGCGGCAAATACGCGGAACTGGACAAGCACGGTCGATATAAAGTGATCCTGCCCTTTGACCTGTCCGGACGCAAGGAAGGCAAGGCTTCGGCCTACCTGCGGATGATGCAGCCCTACGCCGGGGAAGGCATGGGCTTTCACGCACCGCTGCACAAGGGGACCGAGGTTCTGCTCTCCTTCATCGAGGCCGATCCGGACCGTCCGGTGATTTCCGGGGCCGTGCCCAATCCCGAGACCCCCAGCCCGGTCACCGACGCGAATCAGACCCAGGTTCGGCTGGTTTCCGGCAGCGGGAACGTGATGCACATGGAGGACGAGGAAGGCAAGCAACGGATGCTGATGCACACGCCTTCGGCCAACACTTTCATCCGAATCGGCGCCCCCAATGATCCGGATACGGGCTCCACGGAACCCAAGAAGGAATCGAAGGCGAAGGAAGAGGAACCGAAGACAAAGGATGAGGAGCAGGACGAAAGACTTGAGGAGCTGGAAACCGAATGGGGCATCCGCCTGTTCACGGACAAGCTGCTCAAGGTGCAGGCCGGGGGCGAGAATACGATCATTCTCGGAGAGGTTTCGGAAACCATTGTCGGAGCGGAGATCGGCATCAAATTGGCAGGGGTGGGCGAGGTCATCGCCGGCCTCAAGTCCGAACTGATGCTGGGCGGCCAGGGCAGTTATCATTTTCCCACGCATTGGCTGCTCAAGGGCAGCGAGGAGCGGGTCACGGAGGAAAAATTGGAAGTCATTGCCGCCAAGCAGGCCGCTCTGGGCACGTACGACGTGGTCCATGGTCAACACGGCCATGTCACCGCCACGGTGACCGGGGTTTCCGCGGAAGTCTCCCAGGCCGTGGCCAATAGCAATGAAGTCTGGGGAGAAATCAACAGGGCCACGGGAGATATCATGCTCGCGGTAGGAGCGAAAACCGAAGCTCTTGCAAGCCGGATTCATGCTGTCGGCGATAATGTCCAGGCCCTGGGCAACTGCGTGCGTACCGCGGGCAACCAGTTGAACAACGCCGGGGTCAAGCTGCAAAACGTGGGTTCGGACATCGGCAACTCCGGCTCACGCATTCGCAGCGCCGGAACCAACATCAAGAATGCGGGCTTGATCATGCGCGACGCACCCGTGATCATGGACAACTAACCGCGAGGCTTCCCCATGAAGGTCGTCAAGGAACTCACCCAGGGCATCCTGCTGAACTATTTCTCCATCCGGAACACGCCCCATCTCGTGGTGTCCATGTTGACGTTTTTTGATCTGGACAACCCGGCCGCGCCGCTTTCCGAGCAGGAAATGTGGAAATTCGCGCCTCTGGAGCTGGGGGCGAACGCGGTGCTGGATGCGGCCATGCCCAAGCCCAAGGCCGAAGTGCTGCTTCGAGCCAGGTGTTTTGCGCTGGACGGCCTGCCCCGCAAGGCGGCCCGGGTATCCTTCCGGGTCGGCAACCTGGAAAAGAGACTGAACGTCTTTGGCCCACGTCGTTGGGAGCGCAAGGCCTCGGGACTGGCCATCACCGACCCCGAACCCTTCACTGAACTGGACATCGCCTGGAGCAACGCTTTTGGCGGACGGGATTTTGAGAAGAACCCCCTGGGCCGGGGCTCCGCAACGGTACAGACACCTTCCGGCGCCCAGATCCAGGAACTGCCCTGCGTCGAAGCCCCGGACCGGATGATCGGCGCGCCCACGGACAGGCCCGATCCGGCCGGGTTCATGCCCCTGGACCAGACCTGGCCCCAGCGCCGTTCCAAGGCCGGTACCTACGATCAGAAATGGTTTCAAGAACACTGGCCCTATTTTCCGGAGGACATGAACTGGACCTTTTTCAACACCGCCCCGGAGGACCAGCAGCTCGACGCCTTTTTTCAGGGCGGCGAAACAGTGGAACTGGTGAACATGCATCCAGAGCGGCAGGTGGTGACCTCCACCCTGCCGCGCTTGCGTCAGAGGGTCTTTTTCAACCAGCTTCAGGATCTGCAACACCCGGACAAGGGACTGCAATTCCGCGAGGTTCAGACCAATCTGGACACGGTCTGGCTCTTTCCCCATGCCCTGCGCGGCATTCTGGTGCACCGGGCCGTGGTCCAGGTTCAGGACGAGGAAGCGGTGGACGTCAAACACCTCTACCTGGTCACCGAGCAGCAAGCCGAGCCGCCAAAAAGCCTGGAACACTACCTGGACGCGTTGAACCGTCGTCTGGATCGCTCGGTGCAGGTGGACATGTCCCAGTTCGACGCGGCCATGGCCCAGGTCGCCCAAGGCATGAAACAGGTCAAGGACATTCCCAAGGCCGTGGCCCACAGCCTGGACGTGGCCCAGGGCAAGGCGCCCAACGCCGGGATTTCTCCCCAGAACGCCGCGAACCAATGCATCGCCCTGCTGGACCAATCCAAGCCCCGCATGGAGGACGCGGCCAGACAGCTTGGTGAGATGAAAAAGCAGTTCGGGCACATGGTCAAGATCGATCTCAAGCCCTTTGCCGCGTCCCAGGCCAAATTCACGGCGCTTCAGGAAACCATCCGGAGGCAGATGGCCACAGCCCAGGCGTTGACCCAAAAGGCCGAGGCCACCAAATCGGGCCTGCGGGAAAAGGTTCTGAAAAGCCTGGACCGCCCGGAAACCCGCCAGTTCATCCCCCTGGTCCAGGCCCAGACCGCCCCCCCGGAGCGGGACATCTGGGCCGAACAGGCTCTGGAACTGGTCCGCCAGGGCCGCTACGACCTGTCCCTGGACCATGAACGGCTGACGGCCTTGCGAAATCTGGGGTTGCGTCCGGTGACCATCAAGCGGGCCATGCTCGGGGTTCTCCCTCGGGAAACGCCCTTTTCCCCCGAAGAATGGGGGCTGGAGCAGGCTTTGGTTGCTCCCCTACCCGCCGGCCTGATCCTCGTGGCTCATGTCGGCCCCAGGATGGTCAAGCTGGTTCTGAGACCGGGCGACCTGAATGATCCGAGCGCCGATCTGGTCGTGCCCGGATCCCAGGACGCGGTCTTTGGGGCGGGACTGAGCCCGGGCAAGGTCGTGATCCGGGTGGCCGACCCCTTGGAAGCCTGGCTGGTGGAGCAGGATGCCGGCGACTACGTCGGCGCGGCGGCCCTGCCTGCGCCCAATACACCCCCTGGCACCCCCCTGGACAAGGAAGCCGCGTCCGTGCTGGAGGCCGCCCCGCGCCTCCTGGTCGTGCTGTACTCGCGTGGACAGCAGGATATGCAAAAAGAATTCGAGCCGTGGAAAAAGGCCTATCCCCAGGCCGAGCCCCTGGCCCTTCCGGAAAAATCCGCTCTTCTCGACGCCCACGGCAAGGGAGTTGATCTGGAACAATGGATCCTGGACGCCCTCGGCCCGGCCCAGGCCCCCTTTGTGCCGGAGGACAGTCCGTTCCGAGCCAAAAAGGGTCCGTCGGTAGGCGGGATCTCCCTGCCCCTGGTGGATGCCAAGGGACTGTACCAGGCCAGCGAGGCCGCCATGTCAGCCAAAATGGCACCCATGCTGGCTCGCGGCGAGGCCCTGAAAAAGGAACTGCCCGAGCAGATGAATGCGCTGATCGAGAAGGCCCGGGGCCAGATGCGTAAGGACGGTCTGGACAAAAAGGGCATCAATCCCGAGGAGTATTTCAAGGTTCCCCCGCCGCCCAAAAAGGCCGAAGGCTTCATGGCCGGCCTGGATATGGCATCAAAGTTCGGCTCTGTCCGGCAATCCCTGGGGCAGGCCGGACAGGCCACGCCCCAGCGCCTGGCAGCCCTGGATGCCCAGGAAGCCAAGATGACCAAGGTGCTCGCCGATGCCAAGGCCCAATGGGCCGCCGGACAGGCCAAATTGCCGGGGGCCAAGGGCTTTGCCTTTCCGGACTGGGCCAAAAAACTGCTGGAACCCTTCCACATCGACCCGGACGACACGGAAGTGATGACCCGGGAAATAGTCGTCTTCCGCCACGGCGAGAACATCAGCCTGAAGGGCAAGAATCTGAACGGCCTGGATCTGTCCGGTCTGGATCTGACCGGGATCGACCTGCGCGGCTGCCAGCTGCAAAAGACCTCTTTTGTCGGATCAAAACTGGACGGAGCGGATCTTTCCGGGGTCATTGCCGATGAGGCTGATTTCACTGGCGCGTCCTTCAAAGCGGGCAAGGCCGTGCAGGCTCTGCTGGGCAAGGCCGTGTTCGCCGAAGCCGTGCTCACGGATACGAACTTCAGCAAGGCCCTGCTCAAGGAGGCCGACCTGACCCGGGCCGAGTTGTCCAGGAGCACTCTGGAGCAGACCCTCCTGGAAGGGGCCAAACTCGGCGGCGCAAAGTTGGTGGGTGCCAAGGCGGGCAAGGGCTATTTCATGAGCGCCGACCTGAGCGGCGCGGATTTGTCGGACGCTGACGCGACCAAGGCCGTGTTTTTCAAGGCCACCACGGAAAAAACCAACTTTTCCCGCGGCAAGCTGAACCGGGCCGTGTTCTGGGACACCCAGGCCGACGCAGCCGCATTTCGCGACGCCGACCTGGACAACGCCCGCTTCGGCGGCACGGCCACGGTCAAGGACGGTGATTTCACCGGAGCCAAACTGGACAACGCCTCCCTGATCAACGCTGATTTGTCCGGCTCGGATTTCCGGGGGGCGCGTTTTGAGCGCTCCTATCTGCGCAACTGCAATCTTTCCCAGGCGGATCTCTCCGGAGTTTCGGCCAAACGAACCATGCTCCACCGCACCAACCTGGAAGGGGCCAATCTTTCCCGGGCCAATCTTTTCCTGGGCTCGCTGCGCAAGGCCCGGCTGGTGAACACGGACCTGTCCCAGGCCAATCTGTACGGGGCGGAACTGTACAAGGCCACGGTGGGAGAAACGAACTTCGATGAGACCAACCTGAAGATGACCCTGCTGCACAAGCGCGTGGATCTGCTCGATGACCAGAAATGAACTGACACGAAAGGAACTGACACGAAAGGAACTGGTGGACGCCATTGCCCGGGACGATACCATTGAGGACCAGGATCTGTCCGGGATGGACCTGACCGGGTTGGATTTGAGCGGAGCCCGTTTCGAGAACTGCCTGCTCGCCCAGGCGGATTTTCGCGGGGCGCAGATCCAGCGCACCGGCTTCAACCACTGCGTATTGCTGGGCGCGAATATGAGCAATACGGACCTGACCCAGGTTTTGTGGATGAACATGGACCTGACCGGCGTCAATCTATCCGGAACCAGGCTGGAAAAAGCCGTGCTCACCGGAGCCACATTGACCGACGCGGACCTTTCCGGCGCGGACCTGACCCGTACGGTCCTGGACAACGCCGTGCTGGACGGGGCGCGACTGAACAAGGCCGTCTTGTTCAAGACCGTGCTGTTCCAGGCCTCGCTCAAGGGCGCGGACCTCGGCCAGGCGGATTTGACCCGCACGGTGTTTTTCAAGGCTGATCTGACCGGAGCCAATCTGCGCGGCGCCAAGGTCCACAAGGCTTTTTTGCGGGACTGTGCCCTTGGCGGGCAGGATTTTTCCGGTGGCGAATTCTCCTGTGTGCAAGCCGGCGGCGCGGACCTGACCGGAGCCAATTTTTCCGGAGCGGATGTGAACCGTTCCAACTTCATGGGCGCAAAACTGATTGACGCTGATTTCAGCAAGGCCAACGCCTTTGGCGCGGTGTTCATGGAGGCGGATCTGCACCGGGCCAGGTTCGGACAGGCCGTGTTGCCCAATGCCTGCTTCGAGGGCGCGCGACTGGGCGGAGCGGATTTTACCAAAGCCCGGATGGAGCAGAGCATCATGGCCAGGATCGTCTGCCCCGGCGCGATATTTGCCGGAGCGGACTGCACCTATTGCGATTTTTCCCACGCGGATCTGAGCGCCGCCGACTTCACCAACGCCAAGCTCTTCCGAGCAAAGATGCACCGCGTCACCGAAGAACACACGAACTGGACCGGCTCCACCCGGGACTTGGCCCTGGGCACGGACCGCGACTTGGCCGAGGCCGAGCAGTGGAATGAAAACACCAGAAAACGCTATACTGGTTTAGGCTGAAAGTTGAATTTTTTCCATGCTGCCTTTAGGCCGCCCTTTCAGGGCTCTTCCTTGTTTCACCATGACCAACCCAGGGCGTTGCCCTGGGAAAATGCCCACCACCAAGCATTCAGCCCTGAAGGGGCGACCTAAAAGGATGAAACTCCCTCTTGGCACAGCAGCAAATTGAAACATTTAACCTCAATCAGTATAGTTTTCACGAATACCCGCAAGGAGAGACACCATGCCGCAAGCCGCGCGGAAAATCGAATCCGCCCAACCCGTCCTGGAGTATGCCACCGTGGAGAACCGGAGCGGTGAAGGATTTGTCGTTTGCACCGCCTACGGCCGGATGCAGGCCCAAAGGGCAAAGAGTTGTCTGCTGATGCCGGATCAGGGCGACCAGATCCTGCTGTCCGTGGATCGCTTCGGCCGGGCCTATGTCCTGGCCGTTCTGGTCCGCGGCGATGCGGACACGGTCAACCGGCTTTCCTTCAACGGCCCCACCCGCCTGGAAATCTCCGATGGAGATATGTCTCTGTCCGCCCAGGCCGGAATTACGCTGAATTCGCCGACCCAGGTCAGCATGACCGCGCCGGAGCTGAACATCCATGCAGCCCAGGCGGAAATCGGTCTGGAAGAAACACATTTTACCGGAAAATCCTTCAGCGCGAACATCGAGCGAATCCGCACCATGGCCCGCAACGTGGACAGCTTCATGCACCATCTGGTGCAGCGCATGACCTCCTCCTTTCGCCAGGTCCGGGAGCACGACGAGACCCAGGCTGCCTCGGCCCGCCAACTGGTGCAGGGCACGTTGACCGTGCAAACCGGCAACAGCGTGCATACGGCCGAGGGCCATGTGAAGATCGACGCCGAACAGATTCATCTGGGATAAGGAGTTTGCCATGTTTCAATTGACCATGATGGGCGGAATGATGACGGGCTTTCCGGACGTCTGCCTGACGCCCACGCCCGTGGGCCCGATTCCCATCCCCTACCCGAACATCTCCACCGGAGTGACCACCAATCCGGCCACCACGGCCCTGACCGTGCTTACGGACTGCATGCCGTCCCACAACCAGATGTCCGAGGTGATCATCAGCAACGGCGACAATCCCGGCGTGAACCTGGGCGTGGCCTCGGGCATGGTCATGGGGCCGTCGGAATTCATCCTGGGCAGCCTGACCGTGCTCAAACAGGGCATGCCGGCCCAGCGCCTGACCAGCATGACCGGCCACAACGGCCTGTCCATGAACTGCCCCGGCGTCTGCTTGGCCCCGAGCCAGGTTACCGTGATGGTCATGGGGTGATTTTGGGGTGGCCGTGCAGTTCTCTTGCCCTCTCCGGCCTGTTCAAAGACCGGCTTGTAATCAAGCGCGTTCAGCATCGTCTGATGTACCAAGCTTGAGAATGAGCGAGTGATATAAGTTCTCCGGCTCTGGCGCCGCTACGAATAATCCGGCACCAGCCGCTGTTGCCGGACTGTATTTCCACCACGTCTCACGGCTCGAAAATTGTCGCCAGTCTCTAACCGACGAGGAAGACCATGCCGACCCTGAAAGAGAATGCCTTTACCTTTGTCAGCCAGGCCCTGCCCGAGGACACGTTCACGGTGGTTCGTTTTTCCGGGGAGGAGGGGCTTTCGACTCTCTATCGGTTCGAAATTCTTTTGGTTTCGGAGAAGGAGGACGTGGATCTGACCGCGGTGCTTCAAAATCCGGCCACCTTGACCATCAAGGGCCGGTTTTCCGGAGCCGAGGACCTGCCCTATCACGGCATCCTCTCCTCTTTCGAGCAGATGCATCAGGCCGGAGAGTATGTCTTTTACCGCGCCGAGCTGCGGCCCAAGGCTTGGTGGCTGACCCTGACCCACCACAACCAGATTTTTCTGAACAAGAAGCTGCACGAGTATTTATCCGAAGTGCTGGAGGATGGCGGCCTGCTGCACGGGCTGGATTTCGAATTTCAACTACAGGAGAAAGAGACTCCCAGGGAGTACGTCTGCCAGTACGGCGAGTCCCATTTCGCTTTTGTTTCGCGGTGGATGGAGTGGGACGGCATCTACTACTGGTTTGAACAGGGAGAGCAGGGCGAAAAACTGATCGCCTCGGACACGTTGATCGCCCATGTCCCGCTTTCCGGCCATGAAACCATGACCTATTCCCCGCCTTCCGGCCTGGACGCCGGGGAGGCGGACCACGTGATCAAGCGCTTCACCCTCAAGCAGAGCCCTCTGCCCAAAAACGTCCTGCTCAAGGATTACAACTACATGAAGCCCAGCCTGGACCTGGAAGGCAAGGCCCCTGTTCAGGACGGGGGGCGCGGTGAAATTTATCTTTATGGGGAAAACTTCCTGGACAAAAGCGAAGGCGATCACTTGGCCAAAATCCGGGCCGAGGAGTATCGTTGCCGGGAGAAGGTTTTTCACGGCCTGTCCTCCATCCCGGCCCTGCGTCCGGGATATGCCTTTCAGATGCAGCGGCATTTTCGGGAGGAATTCAACCAGGGCTACCTGACGACCCATGTCCGGCACGAGGGCAGTCAGGAGCATTATCTGCTCAGCGGCCTGGGGCTGACGGATCTGGATGCCAAGGATGATCTGTTTTACCGCAACACCTTCGAATGCATTCCCGCCTCGACCCAGTTCCGCCCGCCACGAGCCACGCCCAAGCCGCGCATGGCCGGCACCTTGTCCGCCAAGGTCGATGCGGCGGGCAGCGGCAAATACGCGGAATTGGACAAACACGGTCGATATAAAGTGATCCTGCCCTTTGACCTGTCCGGACGCAAGGAAGGCAAGGCTTCGGCCTACCTGCGGATGATGCAGCCCTACGCCGGGGAGGGCATGGGGTTTCATGCGCCGCTGCACAAGGGCACGGAGGTTTTGCTGTCCTTCATCGAGGCCGACCCGGACCGCCCGGTCATTGCCGGGGCCGTGCCCAATCCCGAGACCCCCAGCCCGGTCAATGACGCTAACCAGACCCAGGTTCGCCTGCTTTCCGGCGGCGGCAACGTGATGCACATGGAGGACGAGGAGGGCAAGCAGCGGATGCTGATGCACACGCCTTCGGCCAACACTTTCATCCGGCTGGGTGCGCCCAATGATCCGGCCACGGGGGCTCCGAATGATACGGATGACGATACTTTCTACGATACTAAAGAACATGAGGACGAACAGGATGATAGACTTGATGAGCTGGAAACCGAGTGGGGGGTCCGTCTGTTCACGGACAAGCTGCTCAAGGTGCAGGCCGGAGGCGAGAATACGATCATTCTCGGCAACTCCTTCGAACTCATTGCCGGAGGGGAGGAAAACGTCGTGGTCGGAGTCTCCGCCGAGGCCAACCTGATCTCCAAGTTCGGTTTTACCGCGGCGATACAGGGTGAATGGGCTCCGGAAAAGCTCAACATGCACCTGTCGCACAGCAAGCTCGAGACGGAAGTGCATCAGCTCAGTGGCTCCGTGAACACCCTGCGCGCCGACCACAACACCCTTGACGGCACGGTGACCCAATTGCGCGCTGACCACAACACCCTTGACGGCACGGTGACCCAATTACGCGCCGACCACAACACCCTTGACGGCACGGTGAACCAACTGCGCGCCGACCACAACACCCTTGACGGCACGGTGAACCAATTGCGAGCCGACCACAACACCCTTGACGGCACGGTGAACCAGTTGCGCGGGGATCACAACGCCCTCGCGGGCACGGTGAACAACTTGAGCGGAGATCACAACGCCCTTGCGGGCGCGGTGAACAACCTCAACGACAGCGTGAACAACCTGACCGTGGAGCAAACGTTCATTTCCGTCGAGCAAACCACCATTTCCACGACGATCATCCTCATGTAACCGAAAGGCCGGGCATTCCATGAAAGTCTTCAAGGATAAAACCGTCTCCCCGCTCTTCCGGCCCATCGGCATCGGCGGCGAAACATGGCTGTGCGTGGCCGGGCTGGTCTTTTTCGACCTGCTCGATCCGGACGCCCTGGACACCGAGCAGAACATGTGGGCCGCTCTGCCCGGCCAGTTGGGACAGCCGATGATCATCGACCAGGTCGTGCCCAAGCCGCGAGGGGAGGTGCTGGTCTCCGGGGCCTGCTTCCAGCCCGACGGGGTGGCCCGCCCGGCGCACAAGGCCGGGTTTCGCGTGGGCGGAGTGCGCAAGGAGGTGGCGGTTTTCGGCGAGCGTTTCTGGAGCCATGGAGGGATTACCGATCCCAAGCCCTTCGTCTCCCTGCCCCTGTCCTGGGAGTACGCTTTTGGCGGCGAAGGGTTTGAGCGCAATCCCCTGGGCAGGGGAGCCGCTGAGGTCGTCGGCCCGGACGGAGCGCCCCTCCACCCGCTGCCGAACATCGAGCATCCGGCCCGGCTGATCGGCGCGCCCACGGACCGGCCCGAACCGGCCTGCTTCGGCCCCGTGGATCAGACCTGGCCCCAGCGCAAAGCCAAGGCCGGCACCTATGACGACGCCTGGCTGAAGACCCGCTGGCCCTGGTTCCCGGACGACATGAACTACGAGTACTTCAACCAGGCCCAGGAAGATCAGTTTCTGGCCGATGGCTTTTTCCATGGCGGAGAGCAGGTGGAAATCACGGGAATGCACCCCCGGCGCCAACTGATAACCACACATCTGCCCCGGTTGCGGCTGCGGACCTTCGTGACCCTGGACACGACCTGGAAGCCGCACCAGTGGCCGCCCGGGCCGCTGCCTTCGGAGCCGCTCAGGGATACGGACGAATTCCGCGAAATCACCACCCATCTGGAGACGGTCTGGCTGTTTCCCTCCCTGTTGCGCGGTCTGCTCATTTTCCGGGGCATGACCCGGATCAGGGACGAAAGCCTGGGAGACGCCGCACGCCTGCTGCTGGCCCTTGAGGATATGGGCGACGGGCCCAAAAGCATCGAGCACTACCGGGACGAGCTGGCCCGCCGCCTGCACCGCGGCGCGGACATCGACATGGCCCCCTTTGAGCAGGCCAAGGAAAAGCTGACCCCCTTGCTGCGCCGTCTGGGCTCCATTCCCAAGGAGATCGACGACGCGCGGCAGAAGGCCTTGGGCAACCGCCCGTCCATGCCCCTGCCATCCACGGCCCAGTTCGCCGATCTTTCCGCGAAACTGCTGGCCGACGGGCACAGTACGCTCAACGGCCTGGAAGCCAAGGCCCGGGAGCTGCACGCCCGTTTCGGCCACGCCACGGTAGTGGACCTGACGATTTTCGACCGCTTCCGGGCCAAGCTGGGCGCGATGGACGAGAAGGTCACGGCGTCCCTGGCCAAGGCCGATCAGACCAGGGCAAAGCTGGACCAGGTCCAAAAAGACGCGGTATCCCGGTTGCGGGCGAACATGCCGCAGCAGTTCGACTCCGAAAAACTCAAGGACGCCGAACTGGCCCTGGATGATCCCCTGAAGCCGAAATCACTGGGCCCGTGGCATGATGCCGGATTTCCTCTGTTGGTGGAGGCTCGCCGGAGCGTGGATCTGGACGACCCGGCCCGGACCGTACTGAAAAAACTTGGTTTTGAAAGCCGGACCTGGAAGCGGCACTGGTTCGGAGCGACTCGGAATCCGGTTGCGTTTCAACCCCGGGATTGGGGAGTTGACCAGGAGGCCTTCCTGTCTCTGCCACCCGGCCTCTGGCTGCCCAGGTTTGACGGGAAAAAGCTGATCAGCCTGCGCGTCCGGCCTTTTGATCCCGACGGCGCATTGCCCGAGCATCCGGATCGGGACGTGGTCGTTCCCGGCTCCGACCCGGAGCCGCTGTTTCTGCCCGCGGCCACCTTGATCGACCTGCCCGGCCTGCCCGCGGCCGCCTCCGCTCCCGTGGTCGTGGCCGGGGATCCCTTCGCGGCGATCTTCCTGGAGCAGGAAATCGGGGATTGCTGCTCCATTCTCACCCTGGCCTCCCCGGCCGAGCAGCCGGGCAAGGAAGCCGCCCAGGCGTTGCAACAAGCCGAAGCCGTGCTGGTGGTTCTGCCTGAGACGGCGCATCCGGACGGCAGGCTGATCACCGCCTGGAGGGCCGTGCTGCCCATGATGATCCCGGCCGTGTTGCCCAAGGGGAGCACCGTGTTCGAGGCCCATCGCCGCAAGCAGGACGTGCGCGGCTTTCTGCTGGGCCTGCTGCCCCCGGACCTGGCCGAGGCCCACCGCCGGGAGATCGTGCTGCCCGAACCGGGCAAGCCGCCTTCCGGCTCGCCGCTGCAAGGCTCGCTGGCCATGCCGGACCTGAAGGCAATCATTCCCGGAGTCATCCTGGAGGTCCGCCAGGCCATGGAGGCCCGGATGCAGCCGCTCAAGGACGAGATGGAAGCCCGCCAGGCCGGGATGATGCAGCGGACCAAGGACATGCTGCGCCGGGCCGGTCAAGATCCGTCCGTGGTGGACAAGGCCATGTCCGCCAAGCCGGGCGGGTCGCTCCAGGAGTCCGGCGAGCAGTTCGCCGGCGCCCTCAAGGGCCAGAAGGAGTCCTTGCGCCAGGCCGGACAATTGACTCCGGAACGGGCCTCCGAGTTCGACAAGGTCATCGCGGACATCACCAGCCGCACCAGGGAGGCGGACGCCAAATTCGCCGCGGCGAAGCAGGAACTGGCCGCCAAGAAACAGGAATTGGAGCAGGGCCTGGCCAGGCTCAAGGCCATGGAGCCGCCGGAAGAGGCCAAGGCCAAGTTGGCGGCCCATGGATTGGACCCGGATAAAATCCGCCCCCTGACCCGGGAAGAGGTCATGGACCGGCATGCCCGGGGCGAGAGCCTTTCCGGGGCCATCCTCTCCGGAGTGGACCTCTCCAACCTGGACCTGACCGGCGCGGACCTGACCATGACCCAGTTGACCAAAACCAAATTCACGAAAACCATCCTGGACAAGGCCGTGATGATTAAGTGCATGGCCGGAGAGACCGACTTTTCCGGGGCCTCGCTGCGCGGGGCCGATCTGGGCCGGGCCGTGCTGCGCAAGGCCTCCTTCGCCGGGGCCGACCTTCAGGGAGTCCGGATTCAGCAGGCCGTGTTCCGGGAGTCGGACCTGAGCGCCGCGAACCTGAGCGGCATGGACGCCGAAATGGCCGTGATCGAGAAAAGCAAACTCAAAGGTGCCCGCCTGGATAGCGCCAACCTGCGCATGTGCATTCTGGCGGACACGGACCTGACCGGAGCGACGTTCGCCAAAGCCTCGATGGCGCGCTGCCTGGTCAACCGCTGCGTCCTGGACCGGGCGACCTTCCGCGAGGCGACGCTGAACCGGACCATGTTCCAGGCCTGCCGCGGCGAAAAGGTCGTTTTCTCCGGCGCGAACATGGATCATGCGCGCACGGCCAAGCAGACCGACTTCTCCGGCGCGGACCTGACCGGGGCCTCCCTGCGCCAGGCATCGCTGCGGGACACGGATTTCCACGGAGCGTCTTTCGCGGGCGCGAACCTGGACGAGGCCATCGTGGAGAACTGTCGCCTGACCGAGGCCGGACTGAAGGGGGTTTCGGCCCGCAAGGTCCGTTTTCTGGGTTCCAACCTGGAGCTGGCCGATCTGCGCGGCGCGAACCTGATGTCCGGCTCCGTGAAGCGCAGCCGTCTGGTCCAGGCCGATCTGACCCTGGCCAACCTCTACGGCGTGGACTTCTACAAGGCGGTCCTGGGCGAGACGCGTCTGGACGGGGCGCTGCTGAAACGCTCCCTGCTGGAAAAGGGCCGCGAGGAGTTTTTCTCATGAGCGTGTTGACGCGCGAACAGGTGCTCCAGGCCGTGGCCGCAAACCGCACCCTGGACATGGACCTTTCCGGGATTGATCTGACCGGCGCGGATTTGCGGGGCGCGCGCTTTTTCGGCACGGACCTGCGCGGGGCCGGATTGTCCCGGGCGGACATTTCCCGGACCGGATTCAAGGACTGCGACCTGCGCGGAGCCGATCTCTCCCAGACGGAATGGAACAGGATGAACATTCAGGGCCTGAACATGGAGGGCGCGTCCCTGCGCGGAGCGACCATTCACATGTGCATGATGCAGAAGGCCCGTCTGGCCGGGGCCGACTGCACCGGGGCGCGGATCGGCTGGTCCATGGGCCAGGAAAGCGACTTCAGCGGCGCGGACCTGAGCGACGCCCGCCTGGAAAAAATGGTCTTTTCCCGCGCGGTCTTTTCCCATGCGAACCTGAGCCGGGCCGTCCTGGACCGGGTGGTCTTCCTGGAAGCCGTGCTGGACGGCCTGCGCCTGGAAGCCGCGGCCCTGGAAAAGGTCATGCTGCGAAACTGCGTCCTGACGGGGTTTTCCTTTGCCGGGATGGTCCTGAATCAGGTCCAGTTCGACGGCTGCGACCTGCGCCAGGCCGATTTTCGCCAAGCCAACCTGAACATGAGCAACTTTTCCGGGGCCGATCTGGGCGGGGCGAATTTCGAGCGCTGCCAGGGGCAGTACGTGATGTTCCTGGGCGCGAAATGTCTGGGGACGCGGTTTGTCAAAGCCAACCTCCCCCAGGCCATTTTCAACGAAGCGACGCTGGAGGCGGCCGATCTGTCCGAGGCCAACCTGGTCAACGGCCAGTTCGAAAGGGCCGCTTGCCGGACCACGCGCTTCACCTCCGCCAGCCTGCACCACGCCAACTTCTCCCACGCCGAACTGCTGGACTGCGACTTCAGAAAGGCCACCCTGTACATGGGCCGGATGCACAAGACCAAAACCGACGGTTCCCGGTTCGACGACGCGGTGACCGTGCTGTTGCGGGGAACGGACGAGGAACTGGCCCAGGCCGAAGACTGGACGTTACCGTCGCCATCATAAGGAGCTTGCCATGACCTACAATCCAACGCGCCCTCATGTCCTGGGCCGAGACCTGGGCCTGCATCACGCCACGATCCATCGTCGCCGGGGCGAGGCCTGGGAAGTGCTCGTCGGCGGACGCACGCTGCCCGCCCGACAGGCCGCCTCCTGCCTTCTGCGCCCGGAAACCGGCGACTTGGTGCTGCTCAGCGCAGGCGACTCCGGCCAGAACCACATTCTGGCCGTGCTGGAACGCGCGACCCCCGGCGACCCCGCGCATTTCAACCTGCCCCAGGACGCGGTGCTGCACAGCCCCGGTCGACTGACCCTGGCCCCGGAACAAGAGCTGAACTGCGTCACGGCCAAAATCGGCGTCCATGCCGCCGAGGCCGAGGCCAACATCGGCCTGGTCGAGCTGACCACGCGCTTTCTGCGCACCCAGGCCGAACGCATCGCCACCACGGCCCGCCAGGTGGACGCCACCATCGGCGAGCTGGTCCAGCGCCTGACCAGATCCCAGCGCTTTGTTCAGGAAGACGAGGAATGCCAATGCGCCAACCTGCGTCTGGTGGTGGAGGAAACCGCGGTCCTGCAAAGCCGCGAAACCTTCATCCAGGCCCGGGAGCAGGTCAAGGTGGACGGCGAAACCGTTCAACTGGGGTGATCGCTGGAAATGAAAAGGCCCGCCGCCGGACCTCTCCCACCGGGAGAGATCCGGTGGCGGGGCCGAGAAACCATCAAGGAGCACCAACCATGTTCGCGCTTTCCATGGGCCCCGGCATGAACCTGGGCTTTCCGGACGTCTGCCTGACCCCGACCCCGGTGGGACCGATTCCCGTCCCTTATCCGGACATGTCCTACTCCGCGGCCACGGCCCCGGCGGCCTACAACGTGCTGACCAGTTGCACGCCGACCATCAACCAGCTCTCCATGGGCCTGGTCAGCGTGGGCGACCAGCCCGGAGTCCTGCTGGGGGTGGTCTCGCACATCGAGGCCGGCCAGACCGACTACGAACTGGGCTGCATCACCATCTTCGCCGACGGTACGCCCATGCAACGCCTGACCTCGGTCACCGGCCAAAACGCCATGGGCATGCTCCCCAACGCCCCGGGAGTCTGCACCGTGCCCAGCCAGGTTACCGTGCTGTCTCTGGGGTGATTTTCCATCGTCATCGCAGCCCTCACACTTTGATTCGGGAACCGAGGCAGAGACGGAAAAGCGTCGGGAAAGCATCGCAAAAATGTCGGGTAAGCGTCGGGTAAGCGTCGGGTAAGACGCCGGGAAAGACGATAAGTACGTTGGGATGGTTCAGAATCAGTTGACAATTCCGGGAACAAATCGCCCGCCTCGCTCAGGGCGTTCGTCTTGACGTACGTACTGAAGGGCGTACAGTCGATGAAAAATTGAACACGCAAGAGGTGCGGCATGACCGGAATCACAGCAACTGAGGCGCGCAGCAACCTTTATCGTTTGATAGATGAAACCGCCGAGTCTCACCAACCAATCATCATCATGGGCAAGCGGAACAAAGCCGTCCTGGTGTCCGAAGAAGACTGGTCGGCAATTCAGGAAACCCTTTACCTGCTGTCCATACCAGGTATGCGGGAGTCTATTCGTGAGGGGATGGGCGCCTCAGTGGATGAATGTGATGAGGAGCTGGACTGGTGACATGGAAGTTGGTTTACACCAAGCAAGCCCAGAAAGACGGGGGAAAACTGGCCTCCAGCGGTCTCAAGCAAAATGCACGGGAATTGTTGGCAATAATTGCGGAAGATCCCTTCCGCAAGCCGCCTCCGTTTGAGAAGCTCATTGGTGATCTTGCGGGGGCCTGTTCACGCCGCATCAATATTCAGCATCGTCTGGTCTACCAAGTGCTCGAGGACGAGCGAACGATAAAAGTTCTCAGGCTCTGGAGCCACTACGAATAGGGAGCATTACGCATTTTTTGGTGAGCACATGCGCGGACTGCCGCGATATATGGGTATGCCTTGAGTTCTCTCAAAGATGGGACCGATTGCGGTTTTCCTATTTGGGTATTACAATGTATGACAATTGACCACAGGAGAATTCCGATGAGTGTAGCCGTTTCTGTTCGTCTCCCGGAGCGCTTGGCGGCCGAACTCGGCGATGTCGCCAGTGCCACCGAACGTTCAAAGTCTTTCGTGATCCAGAAAGCGCTTGAGGCTTACCTCGAAGAACAAGCGGATTTGCAGATTGCTCTGGATCGCCTGAACGATCCGACCGATGCGACCATCTCGCTTGAGGACATGAGGTCCGAGCTTGCCCTATAGGATCACATTCAAGAAGTCCGTTTCGCGTGACCTACGGAAGATAGGCAAGACGGAAGCCGATCGGGTTCTGAGCGCGTTGGCCTCCCAGTTGCCGGAGGCAGCGGATGCTTGTCCTGAGCTGAAGGGCAAGTTCGCCGGACTGAGGAAGTTCCGTGTTGGAGATTATCGTGTCATCTTTGCGATCATCGGAGACTCGGTATGCGTGATCCGGGTCGGACACCGTCGGGATGTCTACCGGGGATAGGAGAATAGATACGGTCGTACACAACATGGCCCGAACAAATCAGATCATCAGCAATGCTGCCAGCCACTTGGTGCGCAGTCCGCTGGCCGTTCAGACCCGGAACGTGGCGCTGGAAAACGGACGCCTCGTCATCGCAGCCCTCGCGCCTTCAGCCGGGGGCCGAGGCAGAAAGGGGAAAGCGTCGGGAAATCGTCGGGAAAGATTCTGGATGCCTGTCGGGAAAAACCGTCTATCACCATTTCCGAGCTGGCGGGATTGATCGGCATTAGCGAGCGGTCGGTGCAACGGAACATTCAAAACCTGCAAAAAGATGGTTTGTTGCGTCGGATCGGAGGAAGAAAGGAAGGTCGCTGGGAGGTGATGGAGTGACCGCCGTCCTTTTCTCTGGAATCAGGTGAGACCCTCTCGCTCTCAGAACAGGTTGACACTCGAGTGCAGGTTGTCGTCACGGGTAGCACGGGCATCTTGCCTGTACATTGATCGTTCCCATGCTCCAGCGTGGGAATGCAGTTCCCGACGCTCCAGCGTCGCGAATTGAAATCCGGTGTAACGCCGCTCTTCGGATATTCACGAGCTTTTGGCGGTTTTCATTACGCGGAATTGCTTCCGGGCAGCCTTGGTTGATGGGAATTGACTGTCCACTCCGTGCTAAAACCGGGGCGCTGGTGCGCCAAAGGCTGCGTTCCCACGCTGGAGCGTGGGAACGCTCAGAAGACGTTGGGTAAGCGTCGGGTAAGACGACAGGTACGTTGGGATGGTTCAGAACCAGTTGGCAATTCCGGAAACAAACCGCCCGCTTCGCTCAAGGACAAACTCCCAATGCTCCCTCTGGAATCTCCCGTCTTCCGGATATCCTACAATTTTACTTGATATGCGGAAGAAGGCAGCCAAATATTTGCCAAATCCATGTCAATTGTTTTACCTGAATTGACAGTTGGTTAATTGAAAGCGGCTCTTCGACGTTGGACGTGGAATTTGCGTAACAGTCTGGCCCATCGCGCAATCTCTGTTCGGAGCCCCCGCCGGAGGCATCCCCGTCCGTCGCCCACCATTGAAGTGGGAATGAGAAAGCTAAGCTCGTCAAGGCATGGCGACAGCCATCCCCGAAGGAGTCTGCCTTGACGGGCTTGGCGCTCATGCCATCATCAGGGGGGCGAAAAGAGCCTCCGGGCACTACATGGTTTTTGGTACAATTCCACAGTCAACGTCGAAGATCCTTGAAAGCTGAGGTACCCGGTGAACCGTGAGCCGACGATTACTGGGAAAACACCGGTAGAACCCAGCATCTGAAACTTGGAGATATCCAGAAACTGTAGAATCACTTGTTATGCCTTTCACTCAGGCAGATTGCCATGACCAATAAACCAATTCCAGCGCCCATTGAATTTCTCCTCACAATCCCGCTTTATGCTGAAACCGTGTTCGTTGGTGAGCAGACGTGGAAGATCGTTGATCTTCTGTATTTTGGAGGCACTTACGACAGCTTCTGCACAAAATGTGGACGAGATTCGACATTTCAGGTCATTGCCCCAGAAAGACCGCCCGGGTTCACGCGAAACCATGCTCGTGAGCAACTCATAAAGAACCATGGAGGTTCTCCGGAACTTCCTCCGCTACCTTCCGATATCTACAGAGTTCACGCGAAGTGCACGCGACACAATGCTCACTGTCAGGATTTCCTCTTCTTCATTGATCACCGTCTTGTGACCGATGAAGCTGGCAAACGCCACACAGAGCCGACAATCCAAAAGGTGGGGCAGCAGCCTTCGTTTGCCGATCTGCATATATCGAAAATCAAAAAGTACGCTCCTGTATTAACGAAAACGCAGTTGCGCGAATTGAATCGCGCAATTGGCCTGGCCTCGCATGACGTCGGTGTTGGTTCATACGTCTACCTACGGCGCGTGTTCGAAGCACTGGTCGAAGAAGCGCACGCGGAAGCGTGCGCCGACAACGGCTGGAATGAAGGTGCTTACACGCAATCTCGGATGGCTGAAAAAATTGCGCTCCTGAAAAGCCACCTGCCTCCATTCTTGGTTGAGCATCCGAAGATGTACTCACTGCTCAGCAAAGGCGTCCACGATCTTTCGGAAGAAGATTGCCTTTCGCACTTCGAGACGCTGCGTATTGGTATCGAACTAATTCTTGACGAGAAACTGGAACGGAAAGAACGCGAAAGGAAGGTCAAGGATGCCAAGGCTGCACTCGCAAAGGCTATCGGTGATACCAAGGCATAACCCGGCAGTCCACACGGACGCTGCGCGATAAAGCCGCGCAGCGCCGGTGACTTTTACGTTAGGGGCTGCAGTTGTAAGATGTCGTGGCAGAGATAATAACAGAACAGGAGAATAACGTATGAGCCTTTTCGGGAACATATTTAAGCGCAAGCCGGAGTCGCTTCAACTTTCTGATTGGCTGGCGAACATGACCGAGGCATTTCTCAGGATGGGTGACGATACTCTTGGTCGAGACAAAGCATCACCAGACATGCTCGTGTGCTTTACGTTGATCAATACTACACATACAGCACATAACCTATTGCATACTGCTCAGCAGGTCGCGTCGAATATTGGCCCAATATATGCTGAGCTGCGCTCCTATTACGAATGCCTCTGGCAATTGATCCTGTTGCATCAGTATAGAACACCTGACGATCACGATAAAATATCGCGATTATGTGGAGACGTCACGATTCGGTTGGAACGAACTATGGAGTCGCTATTCAAGTCAAACCCGAACGTCAAACGGGCTCTTTCGGAAGCAACTGGGGCGTCGTATGAAAGAGTTATGGTTAAGGCAGTAAATGAGTACATTCACGGCGAACGCGCCCACGCGTTCCCCGAGTCGGGTGATCATATCTCAGATAACATACGAGCTCTGTCAGGAAGGATTCAGCGACTTGGGCGCCTTGATGCATCGCAGAAGGGCACGGTATATGAAGTCTTGAGGCAAGCAACCTCTAAAGCACCTTCTATGACTTTTCTTACACAGTTCAATTTTTCGGCGTGCAAAGTGCTGCCCGATGCGTTTTTCAGGTAAGCACGCCCCTAACCCATAAGGATTGACACGACCTGCAAGGTCGTTTCAATCCATTGTTCAAGAAGCCCGTCGCGTTGGCACGGATTTTTGCTATAGGGTAAAGCCTTTTCGGTCTGGCAGGGGGAGGCGGGGGATATGCCGGGCAGTTGATTGATCTGAAGGATGAGCGGGGTCAATGAGCCATGTTCAGCGTTTTTTGAGATACTCCTCCGGGATTGGCGAGGGAGACCGAGGGCATGTCCAAAACGATTTTCCGTGTTTGGACGCAATGCTTCCGTCCCGTTATCGGGCATGTATTCGGCCGGGCGTGTCGCTCCCTTGCCGGAGCGTGGTTGTCCTGGGCCGGTTCAGGTCAGCCCGTCGGCCCTCCTTCCATGGCCATGCGCCGATTTGGAATCAACGAATACAGGTAAGTCGGCACATGTCCGCGGTAACGGCACGTCATTTCCAGCATGGGGATCTGTTCCACGTGCACGGTGGCGACGGCGAAGCCGAATGCGAGTTCGATTCTGGCGCAAACCTCTTTCAGCGCAAGCCTGAAGGATGGGCTGAGCAGTCCATCGTAGCGCATCTCATGGAATGGTAAAGGTTGTAAGGAAAGTAAACGTCGGCAGCGAGGTCTGCTTTTATCAACTGAATGTTGGAGATCAGGTCGAAATAGGAAGATGATTTTTATCCAGAAATAGGAGGCTGTAATGCCAACCACATTAACGCTGGAAATTCCCGATCAAATTTATCGACCTTTACTAAGAAAGGCTAACAAATGTGGGAAAACTCTCGACCAGGTATTGATTGAATGGATGGGAGATGTAGTAAGGGATGAGCTGGATGATCCTTTATTGAAATTGGCAGGGGCTTTTTCTTCTGATATCAAAGATATTAGCTCAAATCATGACTTTTATATCGGACAAGAATTGAGTAATAACCATGAATGAAGTTTTCGCTGATACTTCCGGCTGAGCCAATTATTTTGTCCGCACTGAGCCGTTTCATCAAGAGGCCAAAGAGTTGATGCAACAATGGTATAATGATCAAACCCTTGTCGTCACAACGAATTATGTCCTTTCGGAGCTTGTCGCTTTGTTCATGAGTCCGCTCAGAATACCACGTCCGAAGCAAATCCAAGCGATTGAGACAATCAAGGCTGTTGATTGGATCGAAATCATCCATATTGACAAGAATTTAGATGATAAAGTTTGGCAATTTCTAAAGGAACGAGATGATAAAATGTGGAGTTTGGTTGACTGCTCTAGCTTTGTTGTCATGAAAGATCGCCAACTCAGTCATGGATTCACGACGGATCATCATTTTGAGCAAGCTGGATTTTTACGATTATTATACTGGTTTAGGGTGAAACAATAAAAAAAAATTCTGATGACGCCTTTATGCCGCCCTTACAGGGCTATTTTTGTTTTAACTTCATCTACCCAGGGCGTTGCCCTGGGCTATAATATGTCGCCCCGTTGGGGCTTCAGACAAGCCCTGAAAGGGCGAACTACCGTAGCCCAGGGCAACGCCCTGGGTAAAACGCCCCCCAACAATAATAGCCCTGAAAGGGCGGCATAAAATGATGCAACGCGAGCCCAAAAACAGCGATGGCCCTCTTGGAACGCCATCAAATTTAAATATTCAACCTCAAGCAGTATAAAGCATGAACAATACTCAAACTCTCTACCCTCGCCTTCTTGAGACACGCATCGCCGAGGCAATGGCCGATACACCCGTTGTTTTGGTAGTCGGTCCTCGCCAAGCGGGCAAAACCAGGCTTGTGCGGCGGATAGCAGCGCAAGAAATGCGCTGCCTCACTCTGGACGATGAACTTACATTGTTGGCAGCAAAAGAGAGTTATACATCAGAGTGGCCGCCGAAGACCGCTGGACCCTGCGCCCCTTCCTTGGTTTCCAAAGGGCCGGAGCGAACATGACCGTCTCCATCGACAAGGCGCGATCCTTCCTCAAGCAGAAGCAGCAGGCCCGCCAGGAGCAATTAAGCCTGCTCCATGCCAGGGCCGTGGCCGACGCTTCCGCCATTGTGCGCATGATCGTCCAGCGCTACAATCCCATTCGCATATATCAGTGGGGTTCCTTGTTGCGTCCGGAGCTGTTTCGGGAGTACTCGGATATCGACCTGGCCGTGGAGGGCGTGCGTGAGCCGGAACGGTTTTTTCGCATGTTCGGGGATGCGGAGCGGATGACGGATTTTCCTTTGGATTTACTGGATATCGAAAAGATCGCTCCGGAATTCGCGGAAATTATCAAGATGAAAAGTATCGTGGTCTATGAACGGGAAAATCAGCCTGCTCATCGGTGAAATTGAAAAATCATTTGACCAGCTGGCACGGTTGGAAGATTTGTATAGACACTCCACGAACCAGCTTGCCAACGACCAAAGGACGTTGGAAAAGGCTGTTTTTCTCTCGGAAATTTTCGTCAATACCTACACGTGCCTGGAAACCCTCTTTTTCCGTATCTCACAGTTTTTTGGGAATTCGTTTCCCCAGGAACAGTGGCGCCGTGATCTGCTGGACAAGATGCGGCTGCGCATCCCGGACATCAGATGTTAAAAACGCAAGCCCAGGGACAAGAAATTTCGGGGTTGTTGGCGTATGAGTGATGAGGAGCAATAGCCCCATGAAAAAAATATTGTTTGAATGGGATCCAAAAAAAGCACTTTTGAACGTTGCACATCACTTTGTCACTTTTGACGAGGCGAGTACTGCATTCGGCGATCCACTTTCACAAACAATTTACGACCCATTGCACTCAGGAGACGAAGATCGTTACGTTCTGATTGGCCAATCCATCAAATGCCGTCTTCTTGTCGTCGTTCATACGGAAAGAGGCGATACTATTCGAATCATTAGTGCAAGATTGGCAACAAACAAAGAGAGAGAAAAATATGAAGAAAATGACCAATGACCATGAAATGTTGGAAGAATATGACTTCTCTGGCGGTGTCCGCGGCAAATACTCAAAGCGTTACGAGCAAGGATCCAACGTGGTTGTTATTGAACCTGACGTAGCCAAATTTTTTCCCGACCATGAATCAGTCAACGAGGCGCTTCGCAGCTTGACGACAATCATCAAGCGACAGAGAAGAACTGAAGTCCCCATGTAGTGAAAGGCGGTAACGAGTCCCCATGCCACGTAAAACAGACAGCGCGTTCGCTTTCATCAGCCAGGGCTTTTCCGAGGAAACCTTCGACGTGGTCAGCTTTTCCGGCGAGGAGGAGTTGGGGGCGGCGTATCGGTTCGAGATTCTGTTGCAGTCCGGCGTCTCGGATTTGGACCTGGATGTGGTGATGCGCGAGCCGGCCCGGCTGGTGCTCAGAAGCCAGGTCACCCACGGGCCGGACATGGTCTATCACGGCATCCTGGCCAGCTTCGAGCAACTGCACCAGTCCGGCAAGACGGCCTTCTACCGGGCCGAGCTGCGGCCCCGGCTGTGGTGGCTGAGTCTGATCCGGCACAACCAGGTCTTTCTGGACAAGCGGGTGGATCAGTTTCTGGCCGAGGTTCTCAAGGACGCCGGGCTGGCCCTGAATCAGGATTTTGAGATGCGGTTCAAGGAGCGTCTCCTGCCCTGGGAGTATGTCTGCCAGTACGGCGAGTCCCACCTGGACTTCTTTTCCCGCTGGCTGGAGCGGGAAGGGGCCTATTACTGGTTCGAGCAGGAGGAGCGGATGGAAAAGCTCCTGGTGGCGGACACCTACATCGCCCATGTGCCGCTGCCGGGCTACGAACGTCTGGACTACCACCCTCGCACCGAACGGTCCGACGCGCCGACGGGCAGACACGTGAGCGCCTTTACCCTGAAGCAGACCTGTCAGCCCAGGAACGTCCTGGTCAAGGACTACGACTATCGCAAGCCCAGCCTGGAAATGTCCGGGCGGGCCCAGATCCAGGAGCACGGGCGCGGCGAGGTCTATCTGTACGGGGAGCAGGTCCGCAACCGGGCCGAGGCCGAGCGAATAGCCAGGGTCCGGGCCGAGGAGTACGGGGCGCGGCAGAAGATCTTTCATGGTCAAAGCTCCCTGCCCGCGCTGCGGCCCGGGTATCTGTTCACGCTGCGACGGCATTTCCGGGAATCCTACAACCAGCAATACCTGACGGTTTCGGTGCGCCATGAAGGTGGTCAGGGCGGTGGTCAGGGCGGTGGTCAGGGCGGTGGCCGGGGCGGGAGCCGGGAAGGCTTGAAGGGCGGCGATCTTGAAGGCATGACGGCAGGCGTTGACGGGGCCGAGGCGTCCTATCGGAACACCTTTTCCTGCATCCCGGCCACCACCCAGTTCCGTCCGACCCAGGTCACGGCCAGGCCCCGGATCGCGGGGACCATCTCCGCGACCATCGACGCCGCGGGGTCCGGGCAGTACGCCGAGCTGGACGAACACGGCCGCTACAAGGTCCGGCTGCCCTTTGACCGGGCCGAGCGCGGCGGGGGCAAGGCCTCCACCTGGCTGCGCATGGCCACGCCCTACGCCGGAGAGAACTGCGGCCTGCATTTTCCGTTGCTCAAGGGCACGGAGGTGCTGCTGACCTTCATCGACGGCGACCCGGACCGCCCGGTGATCGCCCACGCGGTGCCCAATTTCGAGAAGCAAAGTCCGGTCCGGGACATGAACAGCCCGGCCAACGCCATCCGCAGCGCCGGGGGCAACCAGATCGTCCTGGGCGACAAGAAGGGTCAGGAATTCATCGGCTTGTATTCCCCGTTTCACAACAGCGGCATCGTCCTGGGCTCTCACGTGCCCGGAGGCGGAGGCAGCATCGGCGTGAGCACGGGGGGCGGCTACGAGCTGTTCGTGATGGGCGCGGCCAACCAGGCCGTGCTCGGAGCCAAGAACAACCTGACCGGCGGGGTGGTCAACGAGATCTGCGCGGGGCTGAAGAGCGATCTGACCGTGGCCATGCGCTTCGCGGCCACTCTGGCCTCCCGCATCGAGTACGACAAGGGACCGGAGTTCTATCTCGGGGAAAAGGCCAGCACCCTGAAGCAGGAAATCGCCACCGCCGGGATGAAGTCCTTCTCCATCTCCGGCGGCTACTCCGACGAGATGAACAAGCAGGTCAAGGCGGCCCAGAAGGCCCTGGCCATGGGCATCGGCGGCACGGCCGCGGCCGGGCTGGGGATCATGGGCGTGTCCGCGCCCTTTGACGAGCACTTCCTCAAGGACAGCAGCATGATGTGGAAGAACGCGGCCTTTTTCGGCGGTCTGGCCGCGCTGCTGGCCGGGGGTTGGTTGTCCATGCAGGCGGCCAAGGAGGTCAAGAAGCTGGTCCAGGCCGTGGTGGACCAGGCCAAGGCCCTGAGCACCGCTGAACTGACCCTGGACCCGGCCGGCGCGAATATCGTGGTCAATTGCGACGTCAGCCCGGACGCGATCTTTTCCACCCGGGTCGCCGTCACGGACAAGTTCGGCCAGATCCAGGAATCCACCCTGTCCGTTTCCCTGGACGAGGAAAAGGCCGTGGTGCTCAAGAACACCTTTAAGGCCGACGCTCAGGACGACGGGGAGGCCGCGGCGGTGCAGATCATCCTCGGCTCCAAGGGCATCACCCTGATCAAGCCCGGCGGGGCCCAGATTGTGCTGGACAAGACCGGGGCCGTGATGGAACGGCTGGAGCCGGACGACGAGGACGCCAAACAGCTCGTGGCGGACCTGGGGCTGGAAGACGTGGCCCTGGTTCCCGGCATCATCAGCGCCAGGCGCAACAGCGCCAAGATGGAGTGCGGGGAAAACTCCGTGGAGGTCACGCCCACGGGAGTGACCATCGTAACTCCCGTCCCGGACCCGGTTCCCCCCGGCGACGAGGCCGAGCCGTCCAGCGTCCAAATCGACGCCGACGGCTTCATCAAGCTGGGCTGACCCGCCATGAAAGTCGTCAAACCCGACACGCTTTCCCTGCTCTACGCCGCCCATCCCCGTCCGTCCGGCCATCCGCGGACCGACGGGGACTACTCGCTGGTTCTGGGAGCCATGGCCGGGTTTTCCCTTGCCGACCAGGAGCCGGACCGGCTTCTCAGGGAGGACGTCCTCTGGCGGCAGGTTCAGCAGAGTCTTCCCGAGGGCGAGACCCTGGATTTCGGATTACCCAAGCCCAGGGCGGAATACCTGGTCTACGGCGCGTGCTGCTCCCGCAATCCGGTTCGGGGCAAGGAGATTCTCGTCCAGGTGGACGGTCTGCAAAAGCGCCTGCATGTCTTCGGGCCGCGCTTTTGGCGGGCCCACGGCCCCACCGCGCCCCGCTCCTTCACCCGAGTCCCCGTGGACTGGCGGCATGCTTACGGCGGGCCGAATTTTCCGGACAACCCCCAGGGGTTGGGACACGGCAAGCTGAAACAAGGCGTCCATCCGCTGCCCCTGGTGGAAACGCCTGGACATCTGGTGGCCTTTCCGCGCCAGAAAACACCGCCTGCCGGATTGACCTCCGTACCGGCTTCATGGCCCGCGCGGCGTCGGCATCTGGGCACGGTGAACACCGCGTGGCTGGAACGCGATTGGCCGGGGCCGCCGACGGACCAGAACCCGGAATACGCCTGCACAGCTCCTCTTGACCAACGCTTTCCCGGCTTTCTGCGCGGCGGCGAGCCCTTCCTGATCAAGGGCATGCATCCGGGCAAGGAAGTTCTTCAAGGCAGACTGCCCGAAATACGGGCGCGAATCTTCCTGCTCCGGCGACCGGAGCAGGGCGGGAAATTTATCGAAGTGCCCTCCCGCCTGGAAACCGTGTGGCTGTTTCCCGAGGCCGAGACGGGCGTGGTTCTGTTTCGCGCGGTGGCCGGGACCAGGGACGAGGAATGCGCGGACATCGCCGCGGCCATGGTCGTGCTGGAGAGACTGGATCAGGAACCGCTCCCCGCGGAGGAATACAAAGGGCAATGCCTGACGGCCTTGATCCCAGGCGGCAAGAACCGGACCGAGCTGGACGTCCCGGCTCCCGTGCCGGAGCCTCCTTTTGCGACAAGCCTCCCCAAAACGGCCACCTTGGGAGCTGCCGGGGTCGGGCTGGCCGGGATCGGACTGGCCGCCGCGTCGGCCAACGCCGGAGAGTCCAGTCTGCAAAGCCTGGTCGCGGCTTTGGACCAAGAGATTTCGGCCCATCTGGACTCCATCGGCGTCAGCCGGGATCAGGTCGAGACCTTTCTCGCGGAGAAAGCAGCGGAATCAAGTGCCCTTGAGGTTGAAACATCTCCCGAATCGTCCGTCGAATCGTCCGGCGCATCATCCGTCGAATCACCAAACGAATCACCAAACGAATCAGCGGGCACCCTGCTTCAGGGGCTCCAGGAAACGGCCCGGGCCGTGGAAGCCGAGGCCGTTGCCCTGCTGAGCCGTCACGGTCTGGATCCGGAAGCGGCCCAGCGGATGTTGAGCGACGCGGCCACGGCGGCCCAGGGTTCGGAGGAAGAGTGTCTGGCCGGGCTGCATGCCCTGATGTCCAGGGAGGATCTGCCGCCCGAGGTCCGCCAGGGCGTCGGGTCGGCCCTGAGCGGGTTTCAGGAAGTCCAGGCCGCGTTGGGCGTTCTGGCCGCGAAGCTGGGCGCCTCGTCAGGGAAACGCCCTGAGACTCCCCCTGTCGACGAAAAAACAGGTCCGGACGATTTTGGCCGCCTGACCACTGAGCAGGCCCTGGAACGGCATGGCTCCGGACAGGGGTTGGCTGGTTGCGATCTGAGCGGGTGCGACTTCGCGGGGCGGGATCTTTCCGGAGCGGACCTGCGTCGGGCCGCGCTGGACGGGGCAGCCTGGCCCGGCGTGATCCTGACCGGGGCGGACCTCAGCGGGGCCATGGCCAGGAAGGCGGACCTGACCGGGGCGGACCTGAGCCGGGCCAGGCTGAACGGCGCGGTCTTCGAACAGGCCCGCCTGACCGGGGCGAACCTGCGGGAATGCCTGGCGCACCGGGCCCGATTTCAGGGCGCGGACCTCTCCGGAGCCGACCTGGGCCAGGCGGACCTGCACGGTGCCGACTGCACCCGGGCCAATCTGCGCAAGGCCGGGATGGATGGCCTTCAAGGCCGGGAACTGCGTCTGAACGGGGCCGACCTGCGGGAGGCTGATTGCGGCAAGGCCGTCTTGTCCGGCTCCCGGGCCGACCAGGGGACCAACGGGACCGGGGCCGTGTTCCGGGACGCGGACCTCAAGGACGCCCGCTGGTCCGGCGCGATCCTGGCCCGGGCCGACTTCAGCCGGGCCGACCTGGACGGGGCGGACCTGTGCAAGGCCGACCTGTCGGAGGCCGATCTTTTCCAAGCCTCGGCTCGCCGGGCTCGCCTGATCAAGGCCAAACTCCATCGCGCCCGCCTGGTGGGCGTGAACCTGTTTCAGGCCTCGCTGCGCTTCGCGGACTGCACCGGGGCGCGCATGGAAGACCTCAACCTGTTCGGCGCGGACCTGTACCGCTGCGTCCTGGACCGTCCGACACTACTGGCCTTGCGGTCACGTTCGGACGTCAACCTGGACCGGACCCCGCTCCGACCGGGAATCCTGGAGCAGACGGCGTGAAAGCGACGACCGTGCTCGCCGCGTTGCGCGAACAGCGCCATCTGGAGGGCGTGGACTGCTCGGGAATGGATTTTTCCGGCCAGGAACTGCGCGGGGTGGTCTTCGAGCGGGTCCGCCTGGACCGGGCCGTGTTCCGGGGCGCGGACCTGCACGGCGCGCATTTCACGAACTGCTCGGCCCAAGGGGCGGTCTTGGCCGAGGCCCGGATGGGCCAGGTCTGCATGCTCGGCGTGGACCTCGCGGGGGCGGACCTGAGCGGATGCCATGCCCGGCTGGCCTCCTGGCGGCGCGTGACCTGCGACCGGGCCGATTTTTCCCGGGCCGACCTGGAGCGGGCCGTGCTCCAGGGCTGCACCCTGGCCGGAGCCCGTTTTTTCGGCGCGAATCTGCACCGGGCCAGCCTGATGTCCATGGACTGCACCAAGACCGGTTTCCGCGACGCGAACCTGTCCATGTCCCTGCTGGGCGGCTCGGACTTCTCGGACGCCGCCTTTCCGGGCTGCGACCTGCGCAAGGCCATGTTCCCCAAAGCCCGGCTGGACAGGGCCGATTTGAGCGGCCAGGACGTCACCCAGTGCGATTTCGGCAAGGCGTCGCTACGCGAGGCCGACCTGCGCAACGCCCACGGACGCTACGCCGCCTTCATCGGGACCGATCTGACGCTGGCCCGACTGCAAGCCGCCCGCCTGCACGGGGCCGATTTTTCCGGAGCCGTCCTGGTCAAGGCCCGGATGCGCGACGCCCGCCTGGACGAATCCCGGTTTTGCGCCGCGAATTGCACCCAGGCCGACTTTCATCACGTCGGCCTGGATTTCGCGGATTTCTCCCGGGCCGTGATCACCGAAACGAACTTCACCACGGCCCGGATGCACATGACCAACATGCACCGGACGGACATGAGCGCCGCCTTCTGGCAGGGCACGGACGTCTCCACCGTCCGGAGCACCGACGTCCGGCTGGCCGCGGCCGAGACCTGGCGGCCCAAGCCGGTGAAGCCGTAACGCCAAATCTCCATCAGCCCCTGTTTTTCCGTGCTTTTCCGTGTATTCCGTGGACAATCAAAACGCATCTCCACGGCAACCCTTCAGGAGGAACGCATGCCCAATCCCGCCGAATCCCTCGACCACGGCCAAGAACGCCCGTCGACATCGCGCCCGGCCCTGCGGGTGGTCCAGGGACGTCGAACCGCGGTCCCGCCGACTCGAACACGTCCCCAGAGCCATCCGGCAGGGCCGGAACTCCAGGTCTGCGTGATCCTGGACGGCCCTCACGACCAGGACGGCGGACAGGTTTGGCGGGTGTCCCCTACCGACGCTTCAGCCGAGCTGACGGCCCGGCGGGCCGACGGCTGCCTCCTGGAGCCGACCTCTGGAGACGTGGTCCTGGTGATGCGCCATTCCGGCGCTGTCCATTATGTGCTCAATATTTTGGAAAAAAAGGAAACCGCACGGGCCTTGCGCTTTCCCGGAGACCTGGAACTGGACGTCTCCCAGGGGCGCTGCGCCTTGCATGCCCGAAGCCTGGACCTGACGGGCCGGGAAAAAGCCATGGTTTGCGGGGAAGAGGTGACCCTGGCCGGAAAGGAGGGCAGGCTGCGCTTCGCCCGTCTGGATGTCCTGGCCAAGACCCTGGAGGCCAGGATGCAGTCCGTTCATGCCCTGGGCCAGACGGTCCGGTTCGCCGCCGCGCACCTCACGTCGCGCCTGGGCCGGGCTCTGCGCCTGACCGGCTTCGAACTGCACCGGGCCGAAACCATCCGCACCGAAGTGGAGGAACGCTTCACGGTCCAGGCCGGACAAGCCGACATTCTGGCCAGGGAGGACGTCACGGTGGACGGGGAGAAGATTCACCTTGGGTGAAATCATCGACTCCAAAAGACAGCCTGACTCGTGCAACAGCAAAGGCGATGCGGCGCTCATGTCACGGGATGAGTACGAAAGCATCCAGGAAACTCTGGAGCTTTTGTCCACTCCCGGGTTCCGCGAAGATTTCCAAATCGCCCTTCGGGAAGCGGATTCAGGAGATACGCTTTCTTTTGAAAAGGTCTTCGAGGAAAAGCAGTGAGCTGTCGGATTCGGTTTAATCGCAAGGCCGCCAAGGACATCCACCGATGATCGATAAACAAGACTTGACCGAGTTCACACATATGTTATCTTTTGCCCCGTGAGAAGAATCCATTTCTACAACACGGCATCTGGGCGTTGCCCAGTGCAGGAACATTTGGACACGCTACCGGATAAAACCGTCGCCAAGGTTGCGTGGGTTCTGCGTGCGGTGCGTGATCTGGATCGAGTTCCGGCAAACTACCTGAAGAAGCTGGTCAACACGAACGACATTTGGGAAATCCGTGTCGACGTTGGTGGTAATACGTTTCGGCTGCTCGGTTTTTTCGATGGGCGGGAGTTGATCGTATTGACCAATTCGTTTCAGAAGCAGACCCAGAAGACACCGCAAGGCGAGATTCAGCTCGCGGAAAAAAGAATGTCAGACTATCTGAACCGGAGGAAGAAGCATGGATGATCTGGAAAAATATATTGAAGAACGCAAGAATCGTTCCGTGGAATTCGCCGACGGCTTTGAGATCGGGTATGAGCAGTTCAAGATCGGCATGCTTCTACGCGCTGCACGCGAGGAAGCCGGCCTGACCCAGGACGAGCTTGCTGAACGCCTTCATACCAAAAAATCGGCAATATCCAGAATTGAAAACCACGCGGAAGACATCAGGCTTTCTACGCTTGGGAAATTCGCCGAGGCCATCGGGAAACGTCTCACCTTAAAAATCGCATGAGCGAACAGTGCCGCCTGGAGTTATGAGTAGCTACGCCAAATGACGCGGGGGATGCTTGATGAAGGTTTCGTCGCGCAGATCCTGGAACGCCCGGTCCAGTTCCTGCCTGGTGTTCATGACGATGGGGCCGCGCCAGGCAATGGGTTCGTTCAGGGGCCTGCCGGTCAGAAGGAGCATCCGCAAGGGGGCTTCACCGGCGACCACCGCCAATTCGTCCCCGTCGCCGAACAGCACCACCTGTCGGTTAGCCACGTCCGTCCCGTTCACCGTGCCCGCTCCGCCGATCACGTAGATGAAGGCCGTGAAGCCGCGCCGGGTGGGATGGATGAATTCCGTGTTCGGCGGGATGGTGCAGTCCAGGTATTCCGGGGCCACCACCACGTCGTCCACCGGGCCGGAGACATCGCCCACGGTTCCGGCGATGATCTTGATCCTCGTGCCGTTTGCGGTTTCAACCTCCGGAATATCCGCGACCGTAATGTCCCTGTATTGCGGCTCGATCATTTTTTGATCCGCCGGAAGATTGGCCCAGAGCTGAAACCCGTGCATGGAGCCGTGGGCGTCGCCCTTGGGCATTTCCTGGTGAATGATCCCGCTTCCGGCGGTCATCCATTGGACGTCCCCCGAAGAAGTGATCCCGGTGTTGCCCAGGCTGTCGCCATGCTCCACATCGCCCTTGAGCACGTAGGTGATGGTTTCGATTCCCCGGTGCGGATGCCAGGGAAAGCCCTTCAAGTAGTCTTCGGGACGGTCTGAACGGAAATCGTCCAGCATCAGAAACGGGTCGAACAACTCCGCCTCGTAGTACCCAAAAGCGCGGTGCAGTTTCACGCCCGCTCCTTCGGTGATCGGTTCGCCAAAAAAAACCTGTTCGATGGCTCGGCGCATACGGGACTCCTCGTGATGCGGGTTGTTGCTCACGTCATGGCCGCCGGTACAGCAAGCACCGGCGCGGCGGCTGTCAGCGAAAAAAGCCCAGCAGGCCGATGAAGCCCAAAAAACCCAGGTAGCCCACGTAACGCAGCGGGCCGGACGCTCCCCAGGCTCCGAACGCGGCGAAGGCGGCAAAGGCGCTGAACATGGGCTTGAAGAAACCAAGCAGTCCGAGCACCCCGAGGACGCCTGAAAGTTGAATCATCCGACCGAGTTCCATGTCATCCTCCTTGTTTATCGTCTGACGGCTGAAGGCTGTCGGGAAGTTGCGTTTGCTGGTCCGAGCCGTCGTTGGCCACCCCGCCGATGCAGTGTCCGTCCCAGGAGGCGTCGTCCTCCACGGGCTCCACGTGGATGGTCAGACTGGTGTTGTTCAACCGCGATTCGACCAGGTTTTCGATCCTGTCGCAAAGTTCATGCGCTTCCTGGACGCTGCACCTTCCGGGCAGCAGCAGATGCACGTCGATGAACCGCCGGGAGCCGGACTTGCGGGAGCGCAGGCCGTGGAAGGGAGCATCCGGGGCCTGGGCTTGCAGGGCCTCGGTGATGATTTGGATTTCCTCGGCCGGCAAGGTGTGATCCATCAACCCGTTCCAGGAGCGGCGCAGCAGGTCCACGCCGGCGCGCAAAATGTTCACGGCCACGGCCATGGCGATCAGGGGGTCGAGAAAAAGCCATTCCTCCGGGGCGACGATAATCACCCCGATGCCGACAACCACGGCCAGGGAGGTCCAGACGTCGGTCATCAGATGTTTGGCGTCCGCCTCCAGGGTGATGCTGTCGTGCTTGCACGCGCCGTGCATCAGAACCCTGGCCGCGCCCAGGTTGATGGCCGCGGCCAGAACCAGGACCGCCATGCCCCAGCCCAGGCTGTCCAAGGGGACGGGGGCGAACAGGCGCTGCACCGAGGTGATGAAGATGGTCGCCGCGGCCACGAGGATCAGGGTTCCCTCCACCCCGCTGGCGAAGTACTCCACCTTGTCGTGGCCGTAGGTGTGGTGTTTGTCCGCCGGACGGGCCGCGATGAGCAGCGCGATAAAGGCGATCAGCCCGGCCACGAGGTTGATCACGGACTCCGCGGCATCTGAAAAGATGCTCACCGAGCCGGTCATCCAGAAGGCCCCAAACTTCAGGCCCATGGTCACCAGGGAAGCGGCCACGGACACCAGGGCGTAGCGGGCGGGGGTTTGCAACAGGGACATGAGACGTCTTTACAGGACGAGCGCGTGTCCTGTCTAATGGATTACGTTTTCGACGGATGGCGTTTCAGTTGACCGAAGTGGCCCACTGGGTGCTCCAAAAGCCAAGGAGAAAATATCATGCACGAACTACACGGAAAAACCTTGCTGCTCACCGGCGCGTCCATGGGCATCGGGCGGGCCTTGGCCGTGGCTCTGACCGGGGAAGGGGTGAATCTGGTGATCAACGCCCGGAGCGCGGACCTTCTGCGGGAGACGTGGGAGCTGTGCGTCGGACGGGGCGGGGCGTCCAAGGCCGTGGCCGAGATCGTAGTCGGCGACGCTTCCAAGGCCGAGACCGTAGCCACCATGACGAAAGCCGCGCAAAAGATTGGGAATTTCCAGGGCTTCATCCATGCCGCCGGAATTCTGCATCCAGGGCCGTATGTCTGGGAGCTGTCGGATAAGGACTTTTTGGCCGTGTTCCAGGCCAACGTCATGGCCGCCCATCAGTTGATTCGTGGCTGTCTGCCCCTACTACTGGAGCAGGGGAGCGGGCTGGCGGTTTTCTTCGGTTCCGGGGCCGCGGAAAAGACCCAGCCGGGCATCGCGGCCTACTGCGCGGCCAAGGCCGCGGAAGAACATCTGGCCCGCCAGTTGGCCGCCGAGGCCCCGGAAATCACCTCGTTGGTTTACCGGCCGGGGATCGTGGAAACCCGGATGCAGGTCCAGGCCAGGGAATCAGAGGGCGGCGCGGCCCAAAAGCTCCAGGCCGTATTCCGACCGTGGAAGGAACAAGGACAGTTGATGACCCCGGAACAGTCCGCCGCCGGGTTGGTCAGATTGCTTGCCGCGAATCCGCGCCGTCTGCACGGCAAGACCTGGGACGTGCGGGATCTTTAGCAGTCCGTTGAAAAACTCCCAATTGCTGCGTCGCTGCAAAAAGTTCAAACTCTCACGAATGAATAAATACGCTTCGACCTTGATTCGATTGCCAGGACGGCAAATCGAAAATGTGGCGCAGCCACAGCCCGTAGGGGCCGGACACAGGACGTGTCCGGATAGCTTTTTTTGTTCCTTGCACTTAGGGTTTTTGAACGAACTGCCGGATAAGGACTTTTTCAACACTCAGCTAGGAAAACCAGCTACGAATCAGTCCAGCAGCGGCAGGGGGTCCACCCACATGCCCAGGACGCTCAGCCCGAAGTGCAGGTGCGGCCCGGTGACCCGTCCCGTGGCACCCACCTCGCCGATGGCCTGTCCGGCGACGACCATGTCCCCTTCCTGAACCAGGATTTCGGACAGGTGGATGTACTGGGTGACCACGCCCAGGCCGTGGTCGATGTAGATGGAGCGGCCCGCGAAATAGTGATCGCCTGCCAGAATCACCTCTCCGTTGCTGAAGGCCCGCACCGTCGTGCCCTCCGCGCCGCGCAGATCCACCCCGCGATGCGGGGTCCTGGGCTGATCATTGAGGAAGCGCCGAAGGCCGAAGGCGCTGGAGACGGAGCCCTGAACCGGGCGCGTGAAAGGCTCTTCCCAGTGTTGGACCGGGGAAATCCGTTCCAGGGCGGCCCTGGCGGCCCGACGCTCCCGTTCGATCCGGGGCAGAAGCTCGGCGTCCGGTGAGACCATCTCCCGGGACACCCGCAGCCGCTGTTCGGGAAACTCCCGGGCGTGAACAAGGACGTCCTGGGAGAACGCGCGTGGCCCCTGGACCGTGAAGACGGTCCCGGTGAGCCGGTGCGTTCCCGGCGGAGTTTCCAGGTCGACGCCCAGCAAGACCACCGCTTCCCGGCCCTGGCCGGCCGGAGTGGCTGCTAAGTAGCCAACATCCTTGTCCATCCAGCGCAGACTTGCACTCTGAAAGCCCTCCGACCCGGAAAGCCGGACGAAAAACGGCATGCCCACGCCCACCCGGTCCGGGACCTGGATGTGGACTTGGGAAACGTCCCATTCTTCCGCATGGGCCGAGACTCCGGACGGGACGAACAACAGCATTCCAAGGGCCAACGCCAAGCCCACGCCCAACCGCTCGCTTGCGTACCGTCGCATCATTCTCCTCGTTCCGCCCGCGTTTCCTGCACCCGTGCGGCAATGAACCCGGATCGGGGTACGATCCGCAACAAATCACCCTGGCGCACATCCCGAGCATCCCGCACGTAGTTTCCGGTTCGTTCCGACTGGACCAGACAAAATCCCTTTTCCAAAGGTCGCTCCGGATTCAGACCGCTCATGGCGGTTTCCAGCTTGGCCAACTCGTGATCCCGGACACGAACGGCTTCCCGGCCCGCGGCCAGAAGCTCGTGCAGGCGCTGATCCAGCACCGCTTGTCTGGCGGCCCAGAAGCGGGCGTCCATGGTTCTGGTCAGGTCCGAAGTCGCCTGGGCCAGGGCGGACCGGCGCTCCCGAAGCATGGCTTGGCCGCTGCGAAACAGATCGCGCTCCAGCCCTTCCAGACGCTCCAGGGCCCGCAACACCCGCACTCTGGGGGAAAGCCAGGACAGAGCCCTTTCCTGTCCGGCCAGCAGGGCTTCCTTGCGGCGCAGCAGCTCCCGGGCCGCGGTTTGCAGCCGATTTTCCAGCTCGTCCACGGTCTGGGCCAGTTCCCGCCGCTCCGGCCACAGGAGCTGGGCCGCATGGCTGGGGGTGGCGGCGCGCACGTCCGCGGTCAGGTCGGCGATGGTCGTGTCCACCTCATGGCCGATGCCCGTGAGCACCGGAATTTCGGAGATGAAGACCGCCCTGGCCAGATCCTCGTTGTTGAAGGCCCACAAATCTTCCAGGGACCCGCCGCCGCGAATCACCACGATCACCTCGGCCCACCCCTGGATATTGGCCTCTTGCAAGGCCTGGATGATCTGGCCGGGGGCCTGGTCGCCCTGGACCAGGACCGGATGGACGCGGATGGACGCGCCAAAGCCCCGCTCGTCGGCCAGACGCAGAAAATCCCGCAGGGCCGCTCCGCCAAGGGCCGTGATCACCGCGATCCGCCGGGGATGCGACGGCAAAGGGCGCTTGCGGGCCGGATCAAAATATCCTTCCGAGGCCAGCCGCTTCTTCAAGGCCTCAAAGGCCACGAACAGCGTTCCCAAACCCTGATCCTGAACCATCTCCACCACGAGCTGGTAGGCACCCCGCGGCGCGTACACGGTCAACCGCCCGAGGCAGATAACCTCCTGACCATCGGCCAGGACATCCCGAACCGCCGCGGGTTGCCACTGCTGGGACTTGAACCAAACCGCGGCCAGCGTGGCCTCGTTGTCCTTCAGGGTGAAATAGATGTGCCCGGACCCCGGCCGGGCCAAATTGGAAACCTGCCCCCGCACCCAAACCAACGGAAACTCCCCCTCCAACGTGGCCTTCACGGCCAGGGTCAGTTCACGGACGGAAAAAATGTGGGGCATAGGTTAGATGTTTCGCGGCTCCAAGTTTGGGATCGGCTGGTCCAGCCTGTCGGGGTTGGCATGAACCCACTGCAACAAAGCGTCCAAGAGCAACTCCACATCATCTATATGATCCCGGCAAATCCGAAACAGCTCCTCGTCGTCGATTTCACAATAGAAATGCGTCAGTCTGTTTCTGTAACCGGCCAGGACGCGGAGCAGGTCGCGATGAGGCATCGAAAGAACGCCTCGTTCTCCCAAGGCGACCGCGATCTGTTTGTATTCCAGGCTGGGTTGGGCAAAGGCTTTGGCCGTGATGTGCCGCCCAAGATCGAACAGCGCTTCCAGAGCTCGGCGCAAATTGGATTCCGCGGCCGCGGCGTTGCGGGGATCCTGGAAAAAAAGCTCTCTGGATTGCAGCGGCAATTCTCGAATCCGGGAGAGCATCCTTCTGACCCACTCAACTCGGGAGAGCACGACGGAGGAACGCATCTTATCCGGCGACATGGCCAGCCTCCGGATGGAGTATCCGTTGAATGCGTTCCCGTTGAAACGGCAGCAGATCACCGGCCCGAGCCAGAACGTAGAGTTCCGTTTCCGCCTCCTGATCCTCGTCTCGGCAGTATGCCCGCTCGCCCTGGACGATCTCCACGGCCAAGAACGGATCACAACGCCAAACGTCCACCACGTCGACCCGATCCACGTCCAGGAGATCCTCCAAGGACATGCCCAAGCGGATCATGCCGCGCAAATCCGGATGCGCGCCGCCTCGAAAGGTCACGCCCACATCCACGTCGGACCTCGGATGCTCGACCAGGGCTTGACCGCCTCGCAACCTGGAGGCCATTTCCTTGGCGCGACTGCCGAAAAAGTAGACCGCGTTCACATCGTAACGCTCGGCCAATGCGGCCAAGCCTTCAGCAAGCATGGTCGTCACTCCTAGTACCGTTTATCCCTGGACGGAATGATTCATTCGAGATCCAACCCCCAATCCTTAAGAATCCCCCGCCACCACGACCGGACCTGATTTTCCAGGTCGTCCAGAGCCAGTTCCGTGCGTTCTCCGGTCTTGCGGTTCTTGGCTTCCAGGACGCCTCGGGCCGCGCCTTTTTCGCCCAGGATGAGATGGCCGGGGATGCCGATCAGGTCGGCGTCCTTGAATTTAACTCCGGGCCGTTCATCCCGGTCGTCCAGGAACACCTCGAAGCCCAGGGATTCCAGGCGGTCGTGCAGGTCCACGGCCTGTTGCACCAGTTCCGGATTCTTGCCACCCAGGAGGATCAGCTCGATCTGGAAGGGCGCGATGGGCGGCGGGAACAGGGCACCGTTGTCGTCGTGGTTCTGCTCCAGGCAGGCGGCCATGATCCGGCTGACGCCGATGCCGTAGCACCCCATGATGATCAGTTGCTCCTTGCCGTTCTCGTCCAGGTACCGCGCCCCCATGGCCTCGCTGTACTTGGTGCCCAGCTTGAACACGTGGCCCACTTCGATGCCCTTGGGCAGTTCCAGGGCCGCTCCGCAGCGCGGACAGGGGTCCTGGGCCGTGACTTGGCGCAGATCAACGTACCCGGCAATGGCGGCGTCCCGGGTCAGGTCCACATGCCGCAAATGGGCGTCGGCCTTGTTGGCCCCGACGATCCAGTCCCGACGCAACCCCACTTCCCGGTCCGCCCAGATGGCGTCCACATGCAGATCCACCGGCCCGGCAAAGCCCACCGGCGCACCGGTCCAGACCTGGACCTGTTCCGGGGTGGCCAGGTTCAGTTCATTGGCGTTCAAAACGTTCTTCAACTTGATTTCATTCAGCTCCCGGTCCCCGCGCACCAGGGCGGCCACGGGGCGGCCGTCGGCCTCGTAAAGCAGGGTCTTCAGAATGGCCTCCGGCCCGACTCCCAGAAACGCCGTGACCTCTTCCACGGTGTGCTTGCCCGGCGTGGAAACCAGCTCCGCGGGCGGGCATTCCCCGTCATCGCCTTCGCCTTGGACCACGGCCTCGGCCTTTTCCAGGTTCGCGGCGAACTCGCAGGCCGTGCACACGGCGATGGTGTCCTCGCCGGTGTTGGCCAGAACCATGAATTCGTGGGAAAAGCTGCCGCCGATGGCCCCGGAGTCCGCCTCCACGGCCCGGAAAGTCATTCCGAAGCGGGTAAAGATGCGCATGTAGGCCTCGTACATGGTCCGGTAGCTCTTGTCCGCGCCCGCGTCGTCCCGGTCAAAGGAGTAGGCGTCCTTCATGATGAACTCCCGCCCGCGCATCAGCCCGAACCGGGGCCGGATCTCGTCCCGGTACTTGGTCTGGATCTGGTACAGATTCACGGGCAACTGCCGGTAGGAGCGAATCTCCCCGCGAATCAGGTCCGTGATCACCTCCTCATGGGTCGGCCCCAGGCAGTAGTCCCGCCCATGCCGATCCTGTAAGCGCAGCAATTCCTTGCCGTAGACCACCCAGCGTCCCGACTCCTTCCAGAGGTCCGCCGGCTGGACCATGGGCATGAACACCTCCAAGGCCCCGGACCGGTTCATTTCCTCGCGCACGATCCGGGCCACCTTGTCCAGACAGCGCAGCCCCAGGGGCAAGTAGGTGTAAATCCCGGAGGTCAGCTTGCGGATCATGCCCGCGCGCATCAATAAACGATGACTGACCACCTCGGCCTCGGCCGGATGTTCCTTCAGGGTCGGCAGGTAGTACTGGCTCCAGCGCATGATGAGATTTCCTTTTCAAGGTTCAGGATTCAGGGTTTGATTCGTTGATCGCTCCGCCAAAAACGCATCCAGCTCGCGCAGAAATTCCGGCAGCAGTTCGTCCCTGCCCCGGACTTTGCGCAGGATTTCGCCGCGGCGGAAGATCAGGCCGCAGTCCCGGCCCCCGGCCAAGCCGATGTCCGCTTCCCTGGCCTCGCCGGGTCCGTTGACCACGCAGCCCATCACGGCCACGGTGAAGACCTCGGTCACGCCGTCCAGGCGGCGCTCCACCTCTTCGGCCAGATCCTGGAGGTCGATTTCGGTCCGGCCGCAGGTGGGGCAGGAGATGATTTCCGGGCCGCGCTGGCGCAGGCCCAGGCTGCGCAGGATTTCCCAGGCCGCGCGGACCTCCAGGACCGGGTCCGCGGTCAGGGAGACCCGCAGGGTGTCCCCCAGTCCTTCCCAGAGCAGGATGCCCAAACCCACGCCGGATTTCACCGCGCCCCGGAGCAGGGTTCCGGCCTCGGTGATCCCGATGTGCAGCGGGCAGTCCAGCTTCTCGGCCAGAAGGCGATAAGCGGCCACGGTCCGGTGGACTGAGGATGATTTCAGGGAGATCTTAAAATTGTCGAAGCCGCGCTGCTCCAGCAGGGCCGCGTGACCCAGGGCGCTGGCGACCATGGCCTCGGGCGTGGCCCCGCCGTATTGTCGCAGCAGCTCCTTCTCCAGGGAGCCGCCGTTCACGCCGATGCGGATGCACGCTCCGTGAGCCTTGGCCGCGTCCACCACCCGGTCCACGTTGGCCTTGGAACCGATGTTCCCGGGGTTGATGCGCAGCCCTTGCAGCCCGGCTTCCAAGGCCCTCAGGGCCAAGCGATAGTCGAAGTGGATGTCCGCGATCAGCGGCACCGGGGCAACAGCCTGAATTCGCGGCAAAACCGCCGCGGCCGCCTCGTCCGGCACGGCCAGGCGCACGAACTCGCACCCGGCCTCGGCCAGCCGGGCGACCTGGGCCAAGGTCGCTTCCGCGTCCCGGGTGTCCGTGTTGGTCATGCTCTGGACCCGGACCGGATGCGCGCCGCCCAGGGTTACGCCGCCCAGGGTGATGGTCCGCGTGGAGCGGCGGCGGGGAGTGAGATCAGAGGGCGAGGTGGTCATTGTGGGGTGGAACTCCCTGGCTTCCGAGGGGATGGTTCAGAATCGACCGGCATCCCGAGGTAGGTTCGTACATACCGGCGTGGACTCGGTTTTTACGCGGAGTTCGCCCAGAGGTAAACCTGCTCAGTGTTCCGGTTGAGAAAATACCGCGGCTTTCCGCCCTGTACCGAACTCCACAGTATCTCAAACAGATGGCGGACCGGGTTGTCTTTCAGGTGCTTGAACTGCAGGCAGCAGCTCAAACATATAGGTAAGGATGGCTAGGGGCCGGGATGCGCACGGGTTTTATCCCTCAGCGGCCCCCCCGTTGCAGGCTAGGTTGGCGGAGCGGCTTTTGGTAGCCCAAAATCCCGGCAATGCCTCAACAATTCAGGCTTTACGTGAACGAGCAGGATGGCCAAACCCGTTGCAAGCTACCCATAAGTTTATGAACTTCATGTCTGATTGCGAATCCGCCCATGCAGATGTATTTCAGCGTGGAGTAGTCGTCCAGGCCGTAGTGGGAACCTTCACGCTTGTGCAGCACGGCCTTACCATCGATCAGCGGACCCTGGTTCACGCCCTCTTCCTGGGCGTTTTGCGTCTTCAGGCTGGTTAAGGCCGCTTCAAACGTGGGAGCGGACTGGTCGACGTTACTATTCTTGGTCTGATTTACCTAACAGTGATGGGATGGCCTCCTTCAAGGGTTTGAGTGTTCTTGAAGTGCACCCCTTTTAGAGGGCCGGGGCCATCCCATCACAGTTAGCAAAACATAATCCCGAACATTATTCGGGATTATGTTTTCTTTCCATGAAAATCTAATGTTTCTAACTAGATTTTGCTGAGTACTTTGCCTCTGTTGTATCAATAAACACGGAAGCAACTGCATCGCCGGTTATGTTCAATGTGGTTCTGGCCATATCAAGAATTCTGTCGATTCCGGCAATCAATGCTATGCCTTCCATTGGCAATCCAACGGAAGCTAAAACCGTTGTAAGGATAATCAATCCCGCTCCTGGAACTCCGGCTGCTCCGATGGATGCTAATGTCCCAGTAAGCACAATTACCAACTGCTGCCCTAATGACAAATCCAAAGCATATACTTGAGCGACAAACAAAGCAGCAATACCTTGATAAAGAGCAGAACCATCCATATTTATTGTCGCACCTAATGGCAAAACAAAACTTGCAGTTTCCCTAGATACTCCAAGATTTTCCTGCGTACATTTCATTGTTGCAGGAAGTGTCGCACCGCTGCTACATGTTGAGAAAGCAATAAGTTGTGCAGGCAATATTCCTTTATAAAATTCTGGAAGCGTTAAATTTGTAAACCCTTTAATGATAAATGAATAAACTATTAATGCATGCAGAATAGCTCCCATGTACATAATTCCAATTACTTTTCCCAAAGGGAAGAGAACGGAAGGCCCGTTCATTGCGACAACAGGAACAATCAATGCAAATACGCCATATGGAGCCAACTGCATCACCATTCCAGTAATTCTATACATAATCTCTGCAAAACCATCAAAGAAATTTTTGACTGAATCGGCCTTTTTCCCAACCAAAGAGATGGCCACACCGATAAACAATGCAAAGACGATAATCTGCAGCATGGATCCTTCAGTTACAGCCTGAAAAGGATTCCTGGGAATGATATTTACCAAAACGTCAATAAGAGGCGGAGCCTCACGGCCGGTGTAAACAGCGTCCACAGGCAGAGACAAGCCCTTTCCAGGTTTAAAAATGTTCGCCAAAAGAACACCCATTGACACGGCAAATGCAGTAGTGGCTAGATAGAAAGCAATGGTTTTACTCCCCATTCTGCTCAATTTCTTGACATCTCCAGTGCTCGCGGCACCCACGACCAACGAGGAAAAAACCAGGGGCACAATAATCATCATGATCAACCGGATGAACAAATCTCCAAAGGGCTTGATGTAGCTGACGGCAATATCTTGCAGCCCTTGCATGAACAGCCCGACAACAACACCAGCGATCAGCCCGATCAAAATCTTTGTTGCTAGACGCACTTTCCTGCCTCCTCGTGTTTGAATAGTGAACAGTGTTTACCGACAAAAACAACCATCACCTCTCCTCCCTCATTGATTGACGCGCCTCAAGCACAATGGCCTCGGCGAGAACTTGCGCGGCATCCACCACGGGAAACGATGTCCGAATGCATCCGGAAATGACCGAGAGCTCCGTACAGGCCACCAGCAATGCCTGGGCACCGTCCTGAACAAGACCATCAATTGCGGCCTGTAGAGCAGACTTGACGTCTTCTCCATACTGACATGTCTTAATTTTCCGGATGGCTGCCATCAACCCATCCTGATCAGGAGGCCTTGGCGCGAGGAGCTTCAAGCTCCGCGCGGCAAAAGTCTTTTCATAAATACGCAAGTTAAGAACCGCGGTCGAAGCAACCAGACCTACGGTTTGGATTCCGGGAGTCCGGACGACAACGGCCTCAGTAGCCAGGGCAACCATGTCCAAAACTGGTATGGAAACAGCTTGTTGAATGTCGCGGTGATAAAAATGGGCCGTATTGCAAGGCATGGCCAAGAAATCGACTCCCCAGGCCGCAAGCTTGCGCGCCATTTCCTGGAGACAGAAAGCCGGACTTTCGCCTTTGCCTTCAAGCAAGGCTTTGATGCGGGAGGGAACCTTGGGATTGTTGTCCACCACCATCCGGATATGATCAACATCATCCTTGGCTGGCGTGGCCTTGATGACCCTGGCCATGAGATCCACGGTGGCCTCCGGCCCCATGCCGCCAATGATGCCGACTATTTTTTCCTGTTTTAACGTTTCCATCTTGAAATCTCGGATTTGGAGGGATGGTTCAAAATCGGGCTTTTTTCAGCCTTCCTTCCTGAAGGTAGGTAAATAGGCATACAGCGCGGGGGAGCCTCCGGTGTGCAGGAATAGGACATTGGCGCCTCGGGGGAAGTGACCGGAACGGACGAGATCCAGCAGACCGGCTGCTGCTTTGCCGGAGTAGACCGGGTCCAGCAAAATGGCCTCGTGCTTGGCGAACAGCCGTACCGCTTCGACCATGGAGTCCGTGGGCAGGGAATAGCCGGGGCCGACGTACTGGTCGTAGCAGACGACCGCCTCCCTGGGGATGGACATCTTCATTCCCAACTTCAGCGCGGTTTCCTCCGCCAGTTTGAAGACAATCCCTTCCTGGACGTCCTTGGGCCGGGACACATTGACCCCGCTGACAGAGATGTTGGCGTTGGTGCCGATCATGCCCACCACCATACCGGCGTGGGTCCCGGCGCTGCCGGAGGGCACAACGATGTGGTCGATATTCAGGTGTTCTGTATTCAACTGGTTCATGATTTCTTCCGCGCAGGCCACGTAACCCAAAGCGCCGATGGCATTGGACGCTCCCCCGGGGACGATATACGGCTTTTTGCCCTGGGCTTTCAGTTCATCCGCTTTTTTGCGCATTTCAGCCATCATGTCCGATCCGCCGGGGGCCACGGAGACGCTCTTCACGCCCAGCAGGTCAAACAAAAAGTTGTTTCCACTGGCTTCCGGCTTGTAGGATCCCTTGACCCGCTCTTCCAGCACCAGGTGGCACTCCAGATTTTCCTTGCAGCACCAGGAAGCGGTCAAGCGGCAATGGTTGGACTGGACCGCGCCGCAGGTGATGATCGTATCCGCTCCCTGTTCCAGACCGTCGGCCAGGCAGAATTCCAGCTTGCGGGTCTTGTTTCCCCCGCTGGCCCCTGGCAGCAAATCGTCGCGCTTGACGAACAGATTGACTCCCTTCCCCAGGGCCTTGCTCAGGTTTTCCATGGGCTCGATGGGTGTGGCCCCTTGCAGGTAGGCACGACGGGGAAACTTGGTGAAGTTCATGATATTTTCTCCTGACGATTAGAATGGAAATAAGTAGATCAACGCTCGAAAACAGCCTCGATTTCAATATCCGCGCCCAACGGGAGGGCTGCAACTTGCAGCGCCGTTCTTGCGGGAAACGGCTCCTTGAAAAACTGGGCGTAGACTTTGTTCACGTCCTGAAAATCGGCCATGTTGGTCAGAAACACCGTGACCTTGACCGCCCGGTCCAGGCTCGTGCCACCGGCTTCGGCAATGCTTTGCAGGTTGCGCAGACACTGTTCCGCCCGAACCTGGATGTCCCCCTGGGGCATGGTTCCGGTTTCCGGATCCAGCGGCAGCTGGCCGGAGGTGAACAGCAACGGACCGGATGCGACGGCCTGGGAATAGGGGCCGACGGCTTGCGGAGCCTTGGTGGTGAGAATAACGGATTTCGACATGCAATTCTCCAATGAATGATAGTTGAGTGTGGAAAAGAGAGGGTCGGTACCTCAAAACCGTGGACAGCCGAACTGCCTTCTCCCAAATTTTTGCTTTTTTACCCTCCCGGAGCACGAACTCCTCAGACCAGCCGTCGAATTTCGCGGCCACCTCCCGGATTGCCAATTCACCACGGGCTCGGATGTCATCCAACATGGGCGCAACTGCTTTTCTGATCTCTGCGCCGTGGGCTTCAGTCGATTTTCGTACTTTTTTAAGCATTCCAAGAGGATAAAGCCTCTGCTTCATGCATCGAAAGATACAGGGATTCTCAGCAAGCCAGCCTTCATCCACCTTGCATTTCAAGCGTTCACTTCCTGCTTAGGGAAGGTCAAAAATAATGTCAATATTTTATAAAATATTTATTATTTTTTCTTGAATCTTTTTTTATATTAAGTCATCCTTAACTTTGCCCTGCATCTGGTGTAATGGCCGAAACGTCCGAGATCAGCGAAGCTCCCGGCTCGACCAGATGCGTCGATGTTTCGTTTCGCCGGTTGACCGTGTTGAAAAAATCAGGCTTGCGGATGGTAGTAATAAAATGGAAGAAAAGAATTGCGAGATGAAGTCACTGGCCGCGTATCAGCGGATCAGGGACATGATCATTACCAGGGAGAAACTTCCTGGAACGCGGCTTGTGATTTCGGAACTGGAAGAGGAGTTGGGAATCGGCAAAGGGCCGATCCGGGAAGCGTTGATGCGCTTGGACCGATCCGGCCTTGTGCGCAATATTCCCTACAAAGGTGCCGTGGTGGCCGAATCTCCACGGATGCGGGAGATTGAGATCATCTATGAAATGCGGGTCAAGCTGGAGACGACCCTGGCCTTGGAGGCCATGCAGAACATGGATGAGCAGGGCATTGCGAAGCTGGAATCCATGCTGTCGGAAATGCAGCCCGGATTGGACCTCCAGGCCTTATACCATCTGGACCGTCAGTTTCACTCCCTGATTTACGAGTACTCGAGGCTGACCCACCTCTGCCTGGTGGTGGACAAGTTGATGGAGTCCGTGGACATCTTCCTGGTCAATCGTCCCCGGGACGACAACGATTTGGCCCGAATGCACGAGCAGCACGCCCAGATTCTGGAAGCCTTCAAAATGAAGGACGAGACCATGCTCAAGGATATCTTCAAGCAGAACATCAAGAACGGATTGCGGCTGATCAAGAAGGTCTACAGCCGGTTCATGTTTCATTAGGCGGATCAATGCCTGTGCCCATGGATGCCTGGCACGACCTTGTAAGATGCCTGGCGCGACCTCGATTCAAAACCTTCGGATATTGTAGACGGACCGGCCCTCGGCAATGATCACCTCCGGAGCGGTGGTGGCGTAAACCACGGTGGAGACGTTGCCCACCCGGTTGCCCAGCATTCTGATCCGGGAGTGGGCGATGATGTCGCAGGCCACGGCCGGTTTGAGATAGTCCACCCGCAGATCAATGGTGGCGACCCGGTCCTTGATGCTGCCGGTGCTCCAGACCGCGAATCCGCCGCAGGTGTCGATCAAGGCGGAAATCACTCCGCCGTGCAGGGCTTGGCGGCGGGCATCGCCCAGGAGTTCCGGCCTGTACGGCAGGAGCAGGCGGCACTGGCGATCCCCGAGGTCCAGCAGCCGGATGCCCAGATAGGCGTTGAAAGGGATGCCGTTTTCGATCAGTTCGCGAAACGCCTGCAACTCTTCCGGATTCATACCGACCTCGCGTCAGATTCTTTCGGCCCCGCCTGTTTCGTGGCGGTTCCATGGAAAATATACCCAGCCAGCCACCACTTCCGGACCACGGTCGCCTCCAGAGTGGTCAAGCGAAAACCGCTCCTGGTCAATAAGCCCGAGATATCCCTGTTCAGGTGGCATCCGCCGGCCAACCGCTTCCAGATCGGGGTCAGCCGGTCCTGCCAGCGGCGCACGGCCGGGTCCGGCGCGGCCCCGTGCTCGCAAAAGATCAGCGTCCCTCCCGGCTTGAGCACCCGACACATTTGCCGCAACCCCGCTTCGGGCGAAGCGATGCTGCAAAGCGTGAAGGTCGTGACGATGGTGTCCATGCTCGAGCTCTCCAAGGGAAGCTCTTCCACGCTCCGGTCGATCCAGCGTGGAGCGACCGGGGCGGAGCGGGCCGCGCGGGCGGCGATGCGGAGCATTTCCGGGGATGGGTCAAGCCCCCAGAGTTCAGTTACCACAGCCGGGTCATAGTAGGGCAGGTTCAGGCCGGAGCCGACTCCGACTTCCAGAACGCGGCCCAGGGCAGGTGGGATGATTCGCGCCCGCAGGCGACGGATCGACCCTTTACCGCAGGTGGCGTGAATCAACCGGGGAAGAATGGTGTTGGCGTAGAATCCCATGATCGCTTGGTCTGGTGGCGGGACTGGGCCGCATCAATAAACAAAGTCCGTTGGTCTCGATCCGGTCGTACCCGTCATGTTCCGCAGAATGTTTTGTAGGGTTCGGCCGAGGGTGGAGGCGGCAAGCGGTAGTCGGGGTCAACGGGATCAACGTATGGCTGGACCAGGACGTCCAGCAACCGTTGCGTCACGGACATGTCGCCGTGGAGTTCGGCGGCTTCCAGGGCCTCCTCCACGCGGTGGTTGCGGGGAATCACGGCGGGATTATTGGTGCGCATCCGTTCACGGACGGACTGTATGGTTCCCGAGGACTCCGGCTGTCGATTCAGCCGCGCCCGCCAGCGCGTCAGCCATCCCTTAAGGGCCTCGTCCTGGAACAGCGGCAGGCGTTGTGGATGCTCATCGGCAAGGTCGCGCAGGGTGTTCGTGTAGTCCAAGCTTTGTTGATGCAGGAACGTCAGCAGGTCTTGGATCAAATCGGCGTCTTCGTCCTCGATCGTGACCAGCCCCAGCTTGGCCCGCATCCCCTTCAGCCAATGGTCGCGGTAGGCGTCGGGGAAGGTTTCCAACACCTCGTTGGCCAAGTCAACGGCCTTCTCCCGGTTCGCATCCAGCAGCGGCGCCAGGGTCTCGGCGAAACGGGCCAGGTTCCACTGGGCGATCCGAGGCTGATTGCCGTAGGCATAGCGGCCTTGCTGGTCGATGGAACTGAACACCGTCGCCGGGTCATAGGCGTCCATGAAGGCGCAGGGGCCGTAATCAATGGTCTCTCCACTCAGGGCCATGTTGTCCGTGTTCATCACTCCGTGAACGAATCCGACAAGCATCCATTTCGCCACCAGCGCGGCCTGGCGCTCCATCACCGCCCGCAGGAGGGCCAGTGGCGGGTTGTCGGAGGATTCCTGATCGGGATAGTGGCGGCGCAGGGTGTAGTCCGCGAGCGTCCGGACATGATCCAGCGCTCCTTGGGCCGCGAGAAATTCGAACGTGCCCACGCGAATATGGCTGGACGCGACCCGGGTCAGAATCGCCCCGGCCAATTCGGATTCCCGAGGCACCGGCTCCCCGGTGGCCGTCACGGCCAGTGCGCGGGTAGTGGGCACCCCCAAAGCATGCATGGCCTCGCTGACGATGTATTCCCTGAGCATCGGCCCCAGCGCGGCCCGGCCGTCGCCGCCCCGGGAAAAGGGCGTCCGCCCCGACCCCTTGAACTGGATGTCGAAGCGCTCGCCGCGCGGGGTGATCTGCTCCCCCAAGAGGATGGCCCGGCCGTCACCGAGCATGGTGAAATACCCGAACTGGTGACCGGCGTAGGCCTGGGCAATGGGCTCGGCGCCAGCGGGAAGCCGGTTGCCGGAAAAAACCGCCGCGCCATCCTTCCCGGAGAGAATCTCCCCGTTCAGACCCAGCAACTCGGCCAAAGCGCGATTGAAAAGCACCATCCGAGGCGAGCGCACCGGAACCGGAGACAGCCGGGAAAAGAACACCTCCGGCAACCGGGCATAGCTGTTGTCGAACCGCCACCCTTCGGGATATCCGGCAAGCGCTGCGGTCGCATGATCATGTGTGGCCATGTCGTTCCTTTGGAATTAACGGATTTTTTTGCATTTCGGAACTATGCATCCTCGATCCGAGGTGTCAATGCGGTTGTGGTTGGTTTTTCACTTCAGCCGTAAAAAACCTCCATCCTTCCGGCATGACCCTTCAATATAATTCTTGACTTCCCAACCTCTCCTGGGGAAATAAGCGCGGTTCATGTTTTCTTGCCGGGTCCGCCCGTAGGATATAGAAGGTCGGGCTGTCTCGGTATGCGGAAATGGTCGTGCATGTTGATTGTCCACCTTGTTACCGATTGGAGGAGCAGATGAAAGGCAAAATACTGGTTCTGGCGGCCGCGGCGGTTTTTTTCTGGACCGGGACCGCTTTGGCGGACGTCCTGGAAAACATCAAAGGTAAGGGCTACATTTCCTGCGGCGTTGCAGGCAGGGTGCCCGGGTTCTCCGTGCCGGACGAGCAGGGTGTCTGGAAAGGCCTGGACGTGGACTACTGTCGAGCCCTGGCCTCGGCCGTGTTCAATGATCCCGAAAAGGTCCGCTTCGTTCCCCTGACCACCACCGAACGCTTCACCGCGGTGCAGACCGGAGAAGTGGACGTCCTTTCCCGGAACACCACCTGGACTTTCCAGCGGGACGTGGAACAGGGCATCGATTTCGCGGGGATCATCTTTTTCGACGGCCAGGGCTTCATGGTCAACAAGAACCTAGGCGTGACCAGCGCCAAGGAACTGAACGAAGCCTCCATCTGCATCCAGATCGGCACGACCACGGAGATGAATGTTTCCGACTATTTCGCGGCTCATGGCATGACCTACAAGCCCGTAGTCTTCGAGAGCGCGGACGAGGCCACGGTGATCTACGACACCGGACGCTGCGACGTGTACACCACCGATGCCTCCGGGCTGGCCGCCCGGCGGACCACGCTGTCCAACCCGGAAGATCACGTCATCCTGCCGGAAATCATTTCCAAGGAGCCCCTGGGGCCCTCAGTGCGCCAGGGTGACCCCCGCTGGAGCAAAATCGCCCGCTGGACTCTCTTCGCGCTGATCAATGCCGAAGAGTTGGGCGTCAATTCCCAGAACGTGGACGAGATGCTGGAATCGGCCAATCCCAACGTCAAACGGCTGCTCGGCCAGGAAGGCAATTTCGGCGAGCAGTTCGGGCTGACCAATGCCTGGGCCTACCAGGTCATCAAGCACGTGGGCAATTACGGCGAGATCTTCGAGCGCAACGTGGGACCGGCCACGGCCTTGAAGCTGGAACGCGGCCAGAACGACCTCTGGACCCGCGGCGGCCTGCTCTACGCTCCCCCGATCCGTTAATACCGATGCGATAATCCGCTACTAAACGTACACGTGCCCGTACGCGTACTCGTACACGAAAAGAGTTTTTCGATGACCATGAAAAAAGATCCATTCCGTGAACGAAAACGTGAACGGGTACGTGCACGTTAAAATGAAACCTCTTCTTGCGGCAGGGGCGAGGCACCTGTCGCCCCTTTGCCTCGTACTTTGAGCTCCGCCCCATATGTCCGCCCCCGCGCCCAAGACAACCCTTAAAACGGTCCCCCCTTCCCGGCTCGCCGCTTTAGCCGGGCTCGCGAACAACCCCGCGTTCCGGTCCGCGCTGGTCCAGTTGCTGGTCTTTGCCGCGGTGGTCGCGGGGCTGATATGGGTGGTCTCCACCACGGCGGACAACCTGAAGCGGGCCGGAATCTCCTCGGGCTTCGGTTTTCTGGGCCAGACCGCGGGTTTCGAGATCAGCCAGACCCTGATCGAGTACTCCCGGTCCAGCACCTATGCCCGGGTGTTCTGGGTGGGCCTGCTGAACACCCTGCTGGTCTCGGTGATCAGCATCACGGCTTCCACCCTGATCGGCTTCGTGGTGGGCGTGCTCCGGCTCTCCTCCAACTGGCTGGTTTCGAGCCTGGCCGCGGCCTATATCGGCCTGATCCGGAACATTCCCCTGCTCCTGCAGATTCTGTTCTGGTACATCGCCATCCTGATGCCGCTGCCCGGCCCGCGTCAGTCCTACAGCCTCTGGGAGACCTTCTTTCTCTGCAACCGGGGGGTGATCCTACCCCGACCCGAATTTCATCCCGGATCGTGGCTGATTCTCGCCTTCGCCCTCCTGGCCGTCCTGTCCGTGATCGCCCTGGTCCTCTGGTCCAGGCGCCGCCAGCGCCTGACTGGCCAACGATTTCCGACCTTCGCGGCCTCCCTGGGCCTGCTGGCGGTCCTGCCTCTGCTGGGCGCGTCCCTGGCCGGATTCCCCCTGACCTGGGTGATTCCGGAACTGCGCGGCTTCAATTTTCAGGGCGGCATGACCCTGCTGCCCGAACTGATCGCCCTGATCCTGGCCCTGACTCTGTACACCGCCGGATTCATCGCCGAAAACGTCCGTGCCGGGATCCAGTCCGTGGACAGGGGTCAGGAGGAGGCCGCCGCGGCCCTGGGGCTGCGGCCCGGCACGATCATGCGCCTGGTGGTCATCCCCCAGGCCATGCGGGTGATCATCCCGCCCCTGACCAGCCAGCACCTGACGTTGGTCAAGAATTCCTCCCTGGCCGTGGTTATCGGCTACCCGGATCTGATCTCGGTCTTTGCCGGCACGACGTTGAACCAGACCGGGCAGGCCGTGGAAATCATCGCCATGACCATGCTCTTCTATCTGACCGTGAGCCTGCTCATTTCCCTGTTCATGAACTGGTACAACAAGCGGATGGCCCTGAAGGAGCGGTAGTCCATGTACGTGAAGACCACCCGTCATCCGGACCTGCCGCCGCCCCTGTCCGAGGTCGGGGTTCTGGGCTGGCTGCACAAGAACCTGTTCTCCTCCTGGCTGAACTCGCTGATGACCCTGGCCGCGGCCGGCCTGCTCCTGGCAGCCCTGCCGCCGATTCTGAACTGGGGCCTGTTTTCGGCCAACTGGATCGGCCAGACCAAGGACGCCTGCCTGCCGCCCCAGGGCAATCCGGACGGAGCCTGTTGGGTGTTCATCCGGGTCCGCTTCGACCTGCTGATGTACGGCTTTTATCCCTTGGCCGAACGCTGGCGGGTCGTTTTGACCTTCTTGCTGCTGGTTGGGCTGGGCGGACCGTTGATCCTTTCCACTCTCCTGCCTTTCCGGGAGCGGATCAAGCAAAGCCTGTTGCTGCTCTTGCCGCTGGCCGTGGCAGCCTACAGCCTCGTGTTCCACGGCATTCTCCCCGGTCTGGCGGCCTTGGGTTTGCTCCTGGTTCCGGAACTCCTCGGCCGGGCGTTCAAACGCAAGCTGCTCCCGCCGACCATGCCCCCCTGGCTGCGTCAGGCCGTGCTCATCGGTGTTCCGATCCTGGTCTGGTTTGTCGTGAGCAGGTCGATGCAGAGCCTGGACCCCGGCGCGGCCGGCCCCATGGCTCTGGCCGCGGGAAGCCTGGCCTTTCTCATCTTTGCCCTGTCCGGCCGGTCCGTGACCTCCTGGCGGTTCGCCCTGCTGTTCACCCTCTACCCCTGCGCCGCGTATCTGCTGCTCCTGGGCGGAGGGCTGGGCCTGCCCCTGGTGGAGACCGACCGCTGGGGAGGCATGTTTTTGACTCTGGTCATCGCCGGGATCGGCATCGCCGTCTCCCTGCCCGTGGGCATCCTCCTGGCCCTGGGGCGGCGCAGCCGGATGCCGGTGATCAAAGCCCTGTGCGTCAGCTTCATCGAGTTCGTACGCGGGGTACCCTTGATTTCAGTGCTGTTCATGGTCTCGGTGATGCTGCCCCTGACCCTGCCCCAGGGCGTACATTTCGATAAATTGCTGCGGGCCCTGATCGGGGTATCCCTGTTTTACGCGGCCTACATGGCCGAGGTGGTCCGGGGCGGTCTCCAGGCCATTCCCAAGGGCCAGTACGAGGCGGCCGAAGCCCTGGGCCTGCGCTACTGGAAATCCATGCGCCTGATCATCCTGCCCCAGGCCCTGCGGCTGGTCATTCCGGGGATCACCAACACGTTTCTAGGCCTGCTCAAGGACACCACCCTGGTGGCGGTGATCAACCTGATGGACATTCTGGGGATACTGAAAAGCGCTCTGGCCGACAGCAACTGGCTGGGCTACACCAAGGAAGCCTATGTCTTCGCGGGCTTGGCCTTCTGGCTGCTCTGCTTCGCCCTGTCCCGCTACTCCATGCACCTGGAGAGGCGTCTGAAGACCGACAGATGACGGGCAGATGACGAAGCGAACCGTCGTCGCGGAAGATGAAACGTTGAGGAACGGAAGAACGCAATGAAAATGAACGAACGTGGGACAGCGGACATGGTCATCCGGATCGAAGGGCTGCACAAGTGGTTCGGACCCTTTCACGCCCTGAAGGACATCCATCTGGACGTGGCCCGGGGCGAGCGGGTTGTGATCTGCGGTCCCTCGGGCTCCGGCAAGTCCACCCTGATCCGGTGCATCAACCGCCTGGAAATCCATCAGCGCGGTCGGATTCTGGTGGACGGGATCGAGTTGACCGACGATCTGAAACGCATCGACCGGGTGCGCCGGGAAGTGGGCATGCTGTTCCAGAACTTCAACCTTTTCCCGCACCTGACGATCATGGAAAACTGCACCATGGCCCCGCTCTGGGTGCGGCGCATGCCCCTGGAAGAGGCCCGGAAACAGGCCATGCACTATCTGGAACGGGTGCGCATCCCGGATCAGGCGGACAAGTATCCGGCCCAGCTCTCCGGCGGCCAGCAGCAGCGGGCGGCCATTGCCCGCTGTCTGTGCATGAGTCCGAAGATCATGCTCTTCGACGAGCCCACCAGTGCCCTGGACCCGGAAATGATCAAGGAGGTTCTGGACGTAATGGTGGATCTGGCCAAATCCGGGATGACCATGCTCTGCGTGACCCACGAAATGGGCTTTGCCCGGGAAGTGGCCGACCGGGTGGTCTTCATGGACGGCGGAGAAATCATCGAGGCCAACACGCCGCTGGAATTCTTCAGGAATCCGCGCACGGACCGGGCCAAGCTGTTTCTTTCCCAGATCCTTTCGCACTGAGGCAATTTTGCTTTCAAGAAGATATCTCTTGGGCCAATCGACATTTCGAAATCGGTATCGAAATCGGAATCTATCAAAAAAAGTCAGTCATCACTAGATATTGAAATGTTTTTGTTCAAGAGCGATTTCGATTTCGAGCAAGAGCCCGCCGCGAATCTCCGTCAGAACGCCTGGCCGTTGAAAATGCAGGCCGCTCCGATCACCGCCAAAATCGCCCCCAGCCAGGCCGGACCGGCCGGGCGTTGGCGAGTGGCGACCCAGAGAATTGGCAGGATCAGCACCGGGGAGGTGGCGGACAGGGTGGACACCACCCCGGCCGTGCCCCGGGCCAGGGCGGCCAAAAGGAAGGTCATGCCTAGGGCCATGCCCACCAGACCGCTGAGCGCGGTCAGACCGGCTATTTTGGGCGTGATTTTGGCCGGGGAATGGAACATGGAAGACGGTAGAAGCAAGGTTGCGGAGAGGGCCAGGGCAGCGGTGCCCACGCGCAGGGCCGAGGCCGCCACCGGGTCCACGCCCGAGGCCAGAACCGGCTTGGCGATGATCGTGGACACGGCCTGGCACAGGGCGGCCCCCAGGCCGATGAGCACGCCCACGGCCAACCGGCCGCGAACCTCCTCGAAAGCATGCCGCGCCGCCGCCTCGCTCCTGAAGTGGATGGCCATGACCACCCCGATCATCACCAGGATGCATCCGACCAGGGTGAGCGGGGACATTCGCTCGCCCAGAATGAGGATGCCCAGCAGCGCGGTCATGGGGGCGTTGGTGGCGAAAAGGATTCCGGAACGCCTCGGTCCCAACCGGCGCAAGGCCGCGAACAGGGCCGTGTCCCCCAGGAAGATGCCCACCATGGCCGAGACAACCAGCACGGAGGAGTGTTCCAGGGTCAGGCTCCACCAGCCCCCGGTGACCAGGGCGGCCACGGCGAGCATCACGAAGACCATGGACATCCGCAGGCGATTGAAAGGCAGAGCACCCAATTCACGGGCCGGAACCAGGGCGATCAGTCCACCGAAGGACCAGCACAAGGCGGCGCAGAGCGCCAGAATTTCAGCGGGAACCATGTCGATCCTTTTCGGGCCCGAGAAGCTACGGGGGAAGCCGCCGGGGTAGCAGCGGGGGGAACCGCGTTACATATCAGACTTGAAAATCCGGGCTTCGTACGCCCAACCACATCAACCGTCAACGACGCTTTCGCGAGGAAACAATGCGGATCGGCATTCCCAAGGAAATCAAACCCCAGGAAGGACGGGCGGCTCTGCTGCCCAGACAGGTTCAACGACTGACGCGGGCCGGACACGCCGTGCTCGTGGAATCCGGCACGGGCTTGCTGGCCCGCGCTTCAGACCAGGATTACGAGGCGGTCGGTGCCACGGTGCTGCCGACGGCCAAGGAAATTTTCGACTCGGCCCGGTTGATCGTCAAGGTCAAGGAGGTTCTGCCGCCGGAGTACCCGCTGCTCCGGCCTGAACATATCATCCTGACCAACATCCACGCGGCCATGAACAAGGAGGAGCTGGACGTCTTTCTCCGGGTCGGCCTGATCGCGATATCCGCGGAGAACACGCACCGCTTCGGCTCGCCCAACTGCGTCCTGGCCGGAGAAGTGGGCGCGTTGGAGGCCGTGCGGCTGTGCCTGGCGACCTACGGCGGCACGGGGCGGCATTTCATGGGCCACTTCGGAGAACCCGCTCTGAAGGCGTTGGTTCTGGGGCTGGGCAACGTGGGACGCGGGGCCGTGCGCACCCTGTTGGGGCTGGGGGCCACGGTGATCGGACTGGATGTTTTCGAGGGCGCGCGCAAGGCCGCGGCCCTGGACTGGCACGACCGGAACCTGCTTGTGGGGGATGTGACCGAGCTGGAACGCCACCTGGAGGATGTGGACGCGGTGGTCAACTGCGTGCTCTGGCCCAAGGAGCGGCCCGACCACCTGATCACCCGGGAAATGCTGGGCCGACTCAAGCCCGGGGCCGTAATCGTGGACATTTCCTGCGACCGGGCCGGGGCCATCGAGACCAGCCGCCCCACCACATGGGCCGATCCGGTCTACGAGGTGGACGGGGTGCGCCATTTCTGCGTGGACAACATCCCGGGCGCTGTCCCGGTCACGGCCTCGGCCGGGTACGGCGAAGCCCTGCTGGACAAAATATTGGCCATCGCGGGCAAGGGCGTGGTCCAGGCCTGCAAGGACGACCCCTGGCTGGCCCGGGGTCTGACCTGCGCCGGGGGAACGCTCCTGTTGGAAGAAGCGGCCCGCTACCAGCAGCGGGACTTCACCCCGGTGCAAACCTGGCTTGAGGCCCAACCGGCGTAATCCCGGCCCAACGAAGCAGACGCCCGGCACGGACTCGGAGCGCCATCCAGCGGCGCTCCGAGTCCGAAGTAGACGTCAAGCAGGGCTCATGGCCCGGAAAGACCGGAATAAAGTCGGATACGCTCGCGCACCACGCATTGGACTTCCTCGGCGGCCGCTTCCAGCCAAACCAGGGGATTCTCCGCGCTCTCCCGGCTCTGTCCCCGCCGAATCCCCCGAGCCAGGGCACGCAGTATTTGCGTATGCACGTTGATCTTGCGCACTCCCTGGCGCAAAGCTTGAAGCAGCAAATCTTCCGGCAAGCGGCTGGCTCCGTGCAGGACCACGGAGGCGGGCGTCCTGACGGCGAGTTCGGCCAGCAGGGAGATGCGTTCGGAGTATTCGGAATGAGGGAGCCCCTTGGGGACCGAAAAGGCCAGAAAGTCGACTTTGGTCCGCTCCAGAAAATCCAGCACTGAAGGCAGATCCTCGAATTGAACGAGGAGTGGGCCGTATTCGCCTTCGATCTCGGCCCCGGCTTCGTGGGCCAGTTCACCGGCTTCGCGGGTCAGCCGAACATTCTCTTCCATGGCCAGGCCGGAACCGTCGAACATCACCGTCGGCAGGCCCAGCTCCAAGGCTTCCCGAATTCCGGCCAGACTCCGGCCGTGGTTCAGATGCACGGCCACAGGCACGACCGCGTTCCGGGCCATGAACAAGGCGGCGTGGGCCAGGGGACCGAATTTGCCATGCCCCAGGTCATGCCCATCCAGGGAAGCAACGGCGGGCTTGCCCTCCGCCTCCGCCGCAGCCACCACGGCCAGAAGGCTTTCCAGATTATAGACGCTGAAACAGCCTACCGCCGCTTCCGGGGGGAGGGTGTTCAGGCATTGGCTGAGATTGCAAAGCGGCATGAACTACCTCGTGCAGAGGGGAGTGGAAATCCAGGTTCCGAGGGCCTGGGGGGGCTTGGCACCTTCATGGTGCCGGGGGGGATGACGTAGAGCGGCAACTCCACGTTCCAGCGATTAAAAATGGCCTGTATGGCCCCATCCTGGCGCATCTGGGCCAGAGTAGTCCAGCACCTCCCGGACCTTGGCTTCCAGTTCTCGAAGCCGATACGGCTTGCCGATGTATCCCTTGGCTCCGGAGGCCAGGGCTTGCTTGGCCTGTCCATGAGCCGAGTAGCCGCTGGCGATGAGCACGCAGGCCGCCGGGTCGAGATGCAGGAGTTCGCGCAGGCATTTGTGACCGCCCATGCCGGGCATGTTCAGGTCCAGCAAAATCAGGTCAATGGTCGGCCGGTGCTTATGGAACGCATCCAGAGCCTCTTCCCCGCTGGCCACGCCGAGCACGGTGAAGCCCATATCCTCCAGGGCCTCTCTGGTCAGCTCCAGAATATCAGCCTCGTCGTCCACCACAAGAATTGTCTCACCGCCGCCTCGGAGAGGAGGTTCGGGCTCCTGGTCCTTGGGCGTCTCTTCGACCGGGTCCGCGACCGGAAGATAGATTCGGAACGTCGCGCCCCGGCCCGACTCCGAGCAGCAATGGATATGCCCCCCGTGCCCCTTGACGATCCCGTAAACCGAAGCCAGCCCCAGACCGGTGCCCTGGCCCACTCCTTTGGTGGTGAAGAAGGGGTCGAAGACATGCTTGAGCGTCGCGGAGTCCATGCCGCATCCCGTATCCGTGACGGTCAGCAACACGTGTGGACCAGCGACCGCGTCGGCGTGGAGTTGGACAAAGTCCTGGTCCAAATCCACGCTGGAGGTTTCGACGACCAACCTGCCCCCCTCAGGCATGGCGTCCACGGCGTTGTTGATTAGGTTGAGCAAAACCTGCTCGATCTGCACCGGATCCCCTGATACCGGTCCGATTTTCGGTGCGAGATGAAGCTCCAGAGAGACCATCTTAGGGATGGTCCGCTCCAGCATCCGGACCACCTCACGCGCTTCCCGGTTCACATCCACCGCAACCTTGCAGGATTCGGCTTTGCGGCTGAAGAGCAGCAGCTGCCGGACCAGCTCGGCGGCGCGGTCCTGGGAGCGGATCACGGCTTTGAGGCGCTCCCTGCCCTGGGAACCTATGGACATGTCGCGAGCCAGCAGTTCGATGTTGCCGCGCATCACATGAAGCAGATTGTTGAAGTCGTGGGCCACGCCCCCGGCAAGAATACCCACGGCTTCCATCTTCTGGGCCTGGTACAGGTCGTTTTGTAGTTTCCCCAACTCGGCGGTACGCGCCTCGACATGCTTTTGAAGCAGAATATTGTGCTCAAAAAGGCCAAAATCGCTGCCGCTTTTGTCAACGGAGCGTTCCACGCGATCCATCAGAACCTGGTTGACCTTGCGCAGTCGCGCGACTTCCCGCTCCAGTTCATTGGTACAATCAGACACCGCCGCCTCCCAGGGCCAGACCGGTCAAGGTTTGGTTGACGTGAATCCCGTTGAACTGTTCTCCATACGTGCAAAACCCGATGTAGGGAAAACGGCTTAGGAGTTCAGCGAGATGCCGGTCCTCCTGGCGCTGTTGCACCTCGATGCGCCGCAAAATGCAGTCGCACCCCAGAATAAGCTGGATGTCCGGAATGTCTCGGGCCAACTCATGCAGTTGAATTTCCAGGTTCTCCAGGAGGTCCACTCCCCTGGCCAGGGTCAGCACCAGGCCGTTGTCTATGGCGCAAAAGAAGGTCAGGCTGCCGTCCGAATTGGCCCTGCAAATGGACCGGACAAAATATTCGCCCCCGATGCGCACCATGACCGGATTCGCGGCAAAGACCTCCGGCGACAACTCAGCCGCCGACACGCCTACAATTCGGGCGTATTCCTCGGCTGCCGGCACCCCGTTGATTTCCATCACCGTGCGCGAGCCGGGGTCGGCCTCGGTGATCACCAGCTTAGCCTCGGACGGCACGAAATGCTGGATACGAAAGGCCTTGAAAGGCAATGTAGTCGTGAACAGAGCCACGGTTGCGGCATTGTCATGAAAACGGCCCTCGTGATAGACGTAGGTCCGTCGAAAATTGAGCCCGTCCCCGGCCGAGCCCCCGATCAGCGGAACGCCGGGCAGATGTCCCTGCACAGCGGAGACCACACGTTCTTCAAGCAACGACAACCCGTCAATGAGCATCAAAGCGAAACGCTTGCCCATCCTGGCCGATCCGAACTGCTGAAAAGCCGTGGGATCGCCCTGGCCCAAAAAATCCGTGAGCGAGGGGATGAACACGGGGGTCATGGCGATATCCGGCGAGGCAAAGCCGACGCCCACCAGGCTGTCCCGGACGTACCCCTTGTCAGCGACAATCTCTCCGGCAGTGGTGCAGCCGACCACCGGACAGTCAAAGCGCTCCCGCACGGACCTGCCCAAGACGTCCAGGTCGTAGGAAGGGCTGCAGAAAAAAGCCACCGCGTTCAACTCCACTCCACCCAACTGACCGGCCAGATCGTCAACAGCCCGACGTGCGTCGGCGTGAACGCTAAATCCTCGACGAACGGCCCTGTTCCAGTGATTCTCAGGCATTTTTTGATCCCCCTTTGGTTCTGCCTCCATCACCGTTTCCGGATTTTAGTGGAAAAGAATGATTTTCCATAATCCCAAGAGATTTCGTCGTATAGCCGGTGGCTTCAACCACCGGTAAAGGTGCTCCAATTCGGTGAGAACATCCACCAAGAGCGAGTCAAATGCCGAATTGATCAATTCGAGATCGTTATGGATGAAGGTGGGCATTGAGGAAAAAACTTGAAAGAGAAGTGATGAGGATCTCAAAAACGTCAATTTTCAATCTATATACAGACACTTACAGACCTAAGGGCACTGCTGAATATCTCAGGCGCGAGATAATGACAAGTCAAAATTGCCCACTAGGGGGCCATTGGCTATGGTTCGGCGAACGTTCGTGTTTCTTTTGAAAATCGGTTCCATGGCTCCATGCTGCATCCCCACTGCGGGTCTCTTCAACGTTCAACACTTCCGGGGGGAAGGCGTTGGGAGAGTTTGCAAAGCGTCATGCAGGGCCTCAATAAAAAACGGGGCGACGGTATAAACCGTCGCCCCGTGCTGATTTGAACTGATTATAGGCTGGTTACGCGCTCTCGTACAACCGGGTGAAGATAAACTCCCGGTGTCCCAGGGCTTCGGCGGCGGTCAGGCGGCCATTGGCCGTGCGCAGGGTCATGTCGATGAGTTTGTCTCCGGCCTGATCCATATTGATCTCCCGGCGCACCAGGCCGGACACGTCCACGTCGAAGTGTTCGCTCATGGTCCGCAGGGTCCGGGGGTTGGCGCAGAGCTTGATCACCGGGAGGATCGGGTTACCGATGATGTTACCCTGGCCCGTGGGGAAGTGATGGACCACGAAGCCGGCGGCGGCGCACAGGGTGACCATTTCCGCGGCCGCGGAGGAGGAGTCCATGAACCAGAGGCCGGGGCCGGTGGGCGTCTCAGCCTTGTCCAGGCAGCCGACCACCGGAGCCTTGGTCCCGATCTTTTGGATGTTGCCCAGGGCCTTTTCCTCGATGGTGGTCAGGCCGCCCTCGATGTTGCCCTTGGTGGGCTGGGAATCGGACAGGTCGCTGGTCTTGTTGTCGTCCACGACCTTGGCGTAGCGGTCGAAGAAGTACTGGAACTGCTTGCGCACCTCGTCGTTGGCGCAGCGCTCCAGCACCAGGTGCTCGCCGCCGGTCAGCTCCGTGGTTTCGCCGAAAAGCAGGGTCGCGCCCTGTTCGTAAAGCTTGTCGTAGGCATTGCCCACCGTGGGGTTGGTGGCGATGCCGGACGTGGTGTCGGACTCGCCGCACTTGGTGGAGACCCACAGCTCTTTTACGTCGCACTCGGTGCGCTGGATTTCGCTGGCCCACTGCACGTATTCCATGGCCTTGCGGGACGCGGCGCAAATGGTGTTGAAATCCCCGTTCTGCTCGATGGCGAATCCGGTCACGGGCTTGCCGGTCTTGGCAATGCCTTCCACGACCCGGTTGGTCCACTGGGGCTCAATGCCGATGACCACCACAGCGGCCACGTTGGGGTTGGAGCCGGTACCGATCAGGGTCCGGAAGTGCAGTTCCAGATCCTCGCCGAACTGCAATCGGCCGTAGGCGTGGGGCAGGGCCAGGGTGCCCTTGACGTTGTTGCCCACGGCCTCGCAGGCCGAATTGGACAGGTCGTCCAGGGGCAGGATGATCACATGGTTGCGCACTCCCACCCGCCCGTTTTCACGACGATATCCGAGAAACTTGGTCTCCATGATTTACCACCTTTTGGTTTTGATGTTGTGAACGTGGGCATGTTCGCCTTTCTTGATGGGCGCGACCACTTTTCCGATGTCCGTGTTGTACTTGATGACCGTGTCGCCCACGGCGAAATCCTTCAGAGCCAGCTTGTGGCCGATGGGGATGTCATTGAGGACCTTTGTCTTGACAGTCTGATCTTCCTTCATCACCCAACCGGTGATCTCCTGACCGGCCTTCACTCCCTCCACCACAACGACGCCCACGCCGTCCGCGGCTTCGTGCACAAGATAATCGATAGCCATACTGGCCTCCTTCAAGTGGTTGATACATCATTCCCGCGAGTAGGGCGTTACGCCCCACTCTCCTGCCGGCCATCCGGCTCCATCCTTTCCATAATGTTCCAACGCCTCACCCACCGGTGAAGCCGCGTCGTCTCGCGACGCCCTTGGCCGTGCCCTGGGTCTGGCCAAAGAAATATCAACTGTCCCGGGTATGCAGGCTGACCGTGGAGAAACGCATTTCAAGCAAGTCGGCCATCAGCAGGTTGCCGCGCAACGCGGAGGGAATCCCGAGCAGGATATGAATCAGCTCCGTTGCTTGCAGGGAGGCGGCCAGGGCCACTGTGGAGCAGGGATTGCCCTGAAGCTGCTCCACCGAAGGCCCAGCGCCGTTGCTCATGAATTCACCCAGCCCCGGTTCACCGGGCCATGTGCTGCCCACCAGCACGTTCCAGCCGGACACCGCGCCGGAAACCAAGGGGATCTCGGCTTGAGCGGCCATGGTTTGCAGAGCGCAGCGATGCAATGCCCCTCCCAGACAATCGGCCACGGCCTGAGCCCCGTGCAGCCGGTCCAGGGTCACTTCCTCGGTCACGGCCAGAACCTCGACCAAGGGGTTGATCTCCCCGGCTCGGGCCTGGGCAGCCTGAGCCTTGGACCGGCCCATGGTCCGAGTTGTGGCCAAGAGTTGGCGATTGGCATTGCTCGGTTCAAAAACGTCCGGGTCGATGGCCGTGATCCGGCCCACTCCGCTCCGAACCAGGGATTCCAGGACGTGGCCGCCCAATCCACCGCAGCCGACCAAAACCACATGCGCCCGGGCCAAGGTGGCCTGATCCGAAGGGCTCAGACACTGACCGTTGCGCTGGTAGCGCAAGGGCATTTCTCCGTGCTCCAGGGCCAGCAGCACTTCCTGGCGGATCGTTCGACCGGACGCACGGGCGCGATCCAGAATGACGCTGTCCGTGAGCTGGATTTGCGTGTCGGATCGCGTCATAGCCTCTTACTCCTCCCCCGCCGTGGACCGATAAAAGTAGGTGGTGTTGGCGTTGGGCACCACGGCAATGCGTGGAAATAGGCCTTCCGGATATGTTGCCAGCCACCCGTCCAACGCGGCTTGCGCCTCGCCCTTGGTCAGGTGGCACGCGGCCAACGTCTCGGCGTCCAGTTCCGAGTGCACCACTACGGTGAACCGGGTCAGGGTGCGGCTGAACAGAAACGCCTTGTGCGCGCCCATGCGAAATCCCTGTTCCGCGAACTCGCGCATCTGTTCCACCGGACACGAAAATCGCCGGACGTAGTTCTCGTAGTGCGGGTCCCCCACGCCTTGGCTGCAAGCGGCCAGAAGCAGGATTTTTCCGCCAACCTCCGCGCACTGGGAGGCCATGTTCAGCCCTTTTTGAGCCTGATACAGACAGATGTCCTTGGGGTCCCCGCCGCAGGATGCGATGACGATCTCAAAGGGCCGGTCCAGGGGCAGACCGTAAACCTGCTCCGTGACAGCGGCTCCGGCCCGCAGCGCGGCCTCGCATTCTCCCACGAACAGGCCCACGGCCTGTTTGGCCGGATTCAGACAAATGTTCACGGCCAGGTCGATCCCGATCATCCGCCCGGCCTCGTTCAGGTCCAGCCGGGTCGGATTGTCCGCGATGTTCCCGACCCGGGCCGCGGGATCGGCCATCAGGGAATGGTTGCGCTCGATCATGGCCTTGGACGCGCAGCCGATCGTGATGCCTTTGGAGCCGCCGGTCATGCCCTGGAACTGGTGCGGATCGACCATGCCCACCACGATCTTCAAGTCCGCCTCGCCGATGGCCGCGTTGACCTCCACCGGTGTTCCTCTGGAGGTTGTCCCGAAGGAGGTCATGGGCGAGGTCAGGGCGTCGTGGGCCACTACGGCACAGCCGTGCAGATCCTCCGGCAGGATGCGGGCCATCTGAGCCTCGTCCGGGGCCGGATGCAGCCCGCCGCCCACCACCACGGACACGTTCTCCGAGCGCAGTTCCGGCCAAACTTGAAAAATCCGCTTGAGCAGCACCGGGAGCAGCTTTTTCAACGGCGCGGGGCGGGTCTCATCCGGAACGGCAATGGCCACACTTGAGGGCATGGGCCGTTGCTCCAGGGGCAGGGCGTCCATTGGGGCATCCAGGGCTTGGTGCAGGGCCACGGCTGAATCGCCGATCACCGGCAGATCCCGGGGGGTCATCACCACCACTTCGGCTTGGTCCGGCAGCCGAAGCGTTCTGGTTCCTTTTCCGTACTTGAGCTGAATCTCCATGATCTCATCCGCCGCAAATGTACGGGCAAAGCGAAACAGAGGCCTTGTCCGGAAGTCTGGTTTGCAATGTGGCCATGTGACCGTTGACAAAGGCGAACATCACCTGATCCTCACGCAGTCCCAACTGGTGAATCAGCTCCGCTAGGGTGCAGCCTTCCGGAATCGGATACGCTTCCGGATTCGCCGGAGCATGATCCGCCAGAATCGACTCCAGCCGCACCCTGACCGTCACCTCCGCTTCACCGGCTCGCCCTGCTCCTTGTCCAGTATCGCCCATCATTCCCTTTCCTCCGCAGAGACGCACTCCATACTCCCCCACGCCTTCTCAATCCTGACTCCTGAGTTCTGACTTCTGTTTTCTGAACTCTCTCCCCTCACACCAGCCAATCCAAACTCAGCCTGTACAGCGTCCCCTTGCTCGGCACACCGTTCTCGTCCCAGCCCATCATGGCGTAGTAGAGATCCACGGCCTGCTGGAAAGAATCCGGGTCAATGGTCTGGCCCTTAAGCACGCCGTCGGGCAGCGGCTCGAACATCCGCCGGAAGAGCTTGTCGTCCTTGCTGGTCATGCCCTCGCGGACATTGAACATCCGGGCCAGGACTATGGAGCGCTCGGCCACCAGCATCAGTTCATGCAGGCTGGTGCGCCAACCGGTGATGGCCTCCACGGCCTCGCCCAGCTTGTCGTAAGTCATGGAAAACAGGGGAGCGACCACGAAATTGCACAGACCCAGGGTGTTGTTCATGGCCCAGGTCTTTTCCCCGGCAATGAAGTAGCGGACCTTGTCCGGCCCGTTGTCCAAAGCCTGAGGCGCGACGAAGATGCCCAGCGGGTTGACCAGCTTCACGCCCTCGCCCTGAAAGGGCACTTCATGTGGGGCTTCGATGTGGTCCGCTCCGGTGGGAGACAATGCGAAACCCAAACCCACGCCGGTCTTGCCCCGGGGATCGTGAAAGGCCGGTTCCTGGCCCTTGACGTGAAAGGCGTATTTCTCCGCGCCCTTGCCGATGCGCTGGGCCGCGCGCTTGACGCCTTCGGCCAGAATGTCGCCGATCCCGTCACGAGACGCGATCTTCTCCACCAGCTCCAGCATGCCGGGGCCGTCGCCAAAGGTGATGGCCCTACCGCCCAAGTCATCGGCGGTCAGAATGCCCTTTTCCGCCAGTTCCATGGCCATGGCCACCACCGCGCCCGTGCCCACGGTGTCCAGCCCCAGAGCGTTGCAGCGTTCATGGCCCTTGCAGACCGCGTCCAGATCGCCCACCCCGCACATGGAGCCCAGGGCGGCCAGGGTTTCGTATTCCGGTCCGCCGTAGCGCTTCTCCGAGGTGTTGTTCACCTTGCGCTTGCAGGCCACGGAGCATTTGTAGCAGGTGTGCGTACCGTCCTGGATCTTTTCGTAGCCGTCCCAGCCCAGTTTGGCCGCGTCCTCGAACTGGCAGTCCTTCCAGTTGCGGGTGGGCAGAATGCCGGAGTTCTGCTGGGCCATCAGGTGCTGGACAGTGCCGAACTTACGCATGTTCACCGAGGGCATATGCTCGACGATGCGGGCCCGGTGCCATTTGTTCAGTTCCTTGAGAGCCTCCGGGTCGGCCAGGGTCATGTTTTCCACGTCCCCGCGAACAACCACGGCCTTCAGGTTCTTAGAGCCCATCACCGCGCCCATGCCGCAGCGGCCGTTGGCATGGGCCAGCTCGTTGATCACGCAGGCCAGGCGGACCATGTTTTCCCCGGCAGGCCCGATGGAGGCGATGCGGACCTTCTTGCCTTCCGATGCTTCTTGGAGCTCCTCACGGATGGCATCCAGGGCCGGAGCATTTTCCAGCCCCCAAATCCCACCGGCGTCCCGCAGCTCCACCTGGCCCTTGTTGATCCACAGATAGACCGGTTTGGGGGCTTTGCCGGTGAAGACCACAGCGTCGAATCCGGCATGCTTCAGCTCCGGTCCGAAGTACCCGGCTGCCTCGGATTCACCGAAACCACTGGTCAAGGGGTTCATGGCCGAGACGGTGTAGCGGTTGAAGCCCGACAAGCCGGACCCGCACAGCACGGATGCGGCGAAGACCAGGACGTTGTCCGGTCCCAAGGGATCAGCTTTGGGCGGAATGTGCTTGAGCATGTACCAGGATGCGAGGGCTCCGCCGCCCCAGTAAGTGCGATACCAGGCCTCGTCATGCTCATCCACGGACCAGGTTTGATTGGTCAGATCCACGACGAGAATTTTTCCATTGTAACCAAACGGCATGTGCGGACTCCTTGAGTATTGTTTTCGTTCCGGGTTCGTTGCGTACTGTTATCTGGCGACGTACCCCAGGAAGATTTCGGGCAAGATGGTGGAGATTTTCGGGAAAAAGGAAATCAACAAGATGCAGGCGAACAGAGCCACCAGATACGGCAGCACCCCCACCGCGATCCGCTCCACCGAAACATTGGCTATTCGCGAGGCCACAAAGAGGTTCACCCCCAGTGGCGGCGTGGACAAGGCCACCTGGTTGGTCAGCACGAGGACCACCCCGAAGTGAATCGGATCAATGCCCAGCATGTGGATCATGGGCATGAGCACCGGCACGAGGATGATGATCGTGGACAGCGTTTCCATGAACATGCCCAGGATGACCAGCACGCCGACGATCATCATCAGAACCATGAACGGATCTTCGGAAACCCCCAGGACCAATGCGGCAAGACGCTGCGGCGCCTCTTCGAAGGTCAGGATGCGACCGAACAGGGTGGAGGTGCCCACGATGAGCAGCACCGCGCCGCAGATCAGGGAGCCTTCCAGCAGTGATTTGTAAACCGCGGAGAATGTCAGGGCGCGGTTGATCACGAATCCGACGAACAGGGCCCAGGCAATGGCCAGGACCGAGGCTTCCACGGGCGTGGCCAGCCCGGTGTAGATGGAGCCCAGGATGATCACCGGCGTGATCAGGGAGAAAAAGCTTTTCAGGCAGGTGCGCAGAAAATTGCCGAGATTGAAGGGTTGAATATCCTCATTGCTACCGAACCCTTTTCTTCGGGCCACCAGCCACGCGGTCATGCACATGGAAAAGCCGACGATGAATCCGGGCAGAAAGCCGGCGGTGAACATGGCCGTGACCGAGACGTTGCCCAGGATGGCGTAGATGATCATCGGGTTGCTGGGCGGGATCAGCAATCCGATGGTTCCACCCGAGGAGGCCACGGACGCGGCGTAATCCTTGCTGTAGCCGCTCCGGATCATCGCTGGGACCAGGATGGTGCCCACCGCGGCCACCGTACCCGGACCGGACCCGGAAATGGCCGCGAAAAAGGTGCAGGCCAGGATGGTGGTCACGCCCAGGCCGCCGTGCATCCGGCCCACCAACTGCTTGACCACGTCCACGATCTGTTTGGTGATATTGCCATATTCCATTAGGGTTCCGGCGATCACGAAGCAGGGAATGGCCAGCAGAGGGAATATGTTCAGGCCGTCAAAAATAGAGTTGTGGATCACGGACATGGGCAGATACCCGCCGTAGATCAGGGCCACGGCCGAAGCCACGGCCAGGCTCATGAACACGGGCATGCCCAACAGGAACATGGCTCCCAGGGACAGGAGGACCATTGCCAAGACACTGATTTCCATGTCGTCTCCTCCTTATCCTATTGAACCTGTTCCACCAACGACAGGAGCGTCCCCCGCCGCCAATGCGTGATGTAGCCTTCAATGATCCGCCAGCTCATCAAGACGAAGCCGAAGGGAATGATCATTTCCACATAGGCCCGGACAATGCCCAGGACCGGCGAGAGTTCCGGAAACAGCAAATTGCCCTGGATCACGTTCCAGCTCAACCAGGCAATATAAAGGTTGAAGCAGACCCAGAGCAGGTCCGTGAACATCCGAAACGCCAAGCGGACTTTCAGGGGCATGAGCAGGTACTGGGCCGTGATCCGCACGTGGGTGCCGTGCTTGGCCACCAGGGCCGCGCCCACGAACACCGTCCACAAAAAGGAATACCGGCTCAGCTCTTCGGTCCAGGCCATGCCGGACCCGGTGGCCCAGCGCACCCCGACCTGGATCATCAGACAGGCGACCATGGTCCCCACGCTCAGGGCGCAGAATACTTCCTCGAAATTGTCATAGACGTAACGTAGACTTTTCAAAAACATGGCCGCCTGCCTCCTTGTTCGACGATTTTGATTAGTCGGCCATGACCGCCAGGGCCTCGTTGATCACTTCCTCGCCGCCCACCTGTTCGTGGAACTTGGGCCACAAACCTCGGGCTCGCTCCATCCAGACGTCCTCGTCTTCCAGCTCATGGAATTCCATGCCGTTGTCCAGGCACGCCTGCAAAGCGAGTTGATCCTGCTCCGCGGCCCATTCCCACTCATATCGAGCGGCATCAGCGGCAGCCTTGGTGATCAGGTCTTTCACGGGCTGATCCAAACCCTGAAACCAGGCCTCGCTGACCAGCATCGGGCCGACCCAGAGCAGATAGTGCAGTTGAGTGATGTACTTCTGGACTTCCCAGAATTTCTGATCCCGGTTCACGGCGTGAGGGTTTTCCTGGCCGTCGATGACTCCCTGCTGCAAGGCGTTGAAGGTCTCAGTCCAGGCCAAGGGATGCGGCTCCACGCCCCAGGAGCGGAAGCTCTCCATCTGAATTTCCACCGGGGGGGTCCGAATCTTCAACCCCTGAAGGTCGTCGATGGTGGTCACCGGGCGCACGGAGTTGGTCAGATGCCGATACCCGCCGATCAGCCAGGACAAGGGCCGGGTGCCGCTCTGCTGGGCGATCTTGTCGGCCATCTTGGCGTTGAATGCTTCATCGCTGAGCAGGGTGTAGGCCGTGTCGATGCCCGGGAACATGTAGGGCAGGTAGTAGATATTTGCCTGAGGAGCGAAAGGGGTCAGATTGCCCACGGCCAACACGGCCAAGTGGATTTCCTGGGTCCGCAGCTGGCGGACATTGGCCTGCTCGTCGCCCATGGAGCCTCCGTAAAAGGTCTGGACCTTGATCTTGCCGTCGGATTCGGCCTCCACGATTTCCTTGAATTTGTTGATGGCCGTGACGTGCAGGCTGCCGTCAGGGTTGGCCGTGGCCGCCCGGATGGTCATGCTCGGGTAGTCGGCCGCTGACGCCGGGAATGCGCCAAACAACAGGGCCAGGGACACGATGGTCAGAAGCACTCGTTTCATTCCGTCTCTCCTTCGGTTGGGGGGTTGCTATGCCTTTCCACCGGACCGGCACGCGCCGATCCGGAATTTCGCCATTGTCAGCAAGAGACAGGCGGGGCAGGTCCCTACTTGCCGACGGCCTTGATCACCGCATTGCAGTCCTCTTTGCCGAATCCCTCGGCGCTGGCCTGCTTGTAGTATTCCAGGGCCGCTTCCATGGCTTTCAAATCCTGACCCCAGGCCCGAGCCATTTCCAGACCGAGGCGAACATCCTTCAGGGCCAGATCCAGGCCGAAGCGCGGCGCATAGTCGTCATTGGCAATCCACGGGCCGCGGACATCCATCTGAAAGCTGCGCGCGCCGGTGTCCGTGAGCAGTTCCAGCAGCAACTTGCGATCCAGTCCGGCCTTGTCCCCGACCCGGATGCCTTCGGCAAGGACGGCCAGATTGGTCATCCCGATCATGTTGGAGATCAACTTCACGGCACAGGCCGCGTCAACGGAGCCCACGTAACTGGGAATGCCGATGATCTTGAAAATGTCGCCGAGTTTGTCCACCAGGGCCTTGTCCCCGCCGATGAACATGGGCTCCTCGGCCTTTTCGGCATGGGCCGGGGTCTTGCCCAGGGTGCACTGGATGTAGCCCAGGCCGTGCTTCTCAGCCGCGGCCTTCAACTCGTTGGATGTGCCGGGATCGATGGTGGACAGCTCAATGTGCGTGGCCCCCTTTTTCATTTTGGCGTACAGGCCGCCGTCTCCGAGCATCACGCCCGTGACGTGTTGGGGCAGGGGCAGACTCGAGAAGACCACGTCGCAACCGCTCAGATTCGAAATATCCGTGGCGGCCTTGCCGCTTGGCCCCGCGTCCAGGGTCCGTTGAATGGCCTCGGCGCTCAGGTCGTACACAAGAACGTCCTTCCCGGCGCGAATCAAGTTCCTGGCCAAGGGACCTCCCATGAGGCCGGCACCGATGAATCCAATCTGCATGATACTCTCCTTTGTCGGATGAAATGGTTTATTTCCGTGATAAGCGCACTGGACTCCGGGCGTCCACGTCACATGCATTTACGAAAGCATTACAGCAAAGACCATTCCAAGCTGAACCTTTTGTAATATTTCTATTAACAGCTTGATATAAAAAGATAAAAACAATTAACAGCGCAACAACTTCATCTTTTTTGTGCCCACATATGGACGAGACAGCCCATTTATGGGTAGGAATGGGCATCCATTCAGGACAATCCGCCACATTGCAGCAAAAAGAGGCAGCGTGCAGAAAAGCAAAACCCAGCGTCTCGTCGTTTCCCACGTCTTGAGCAAGGAACTGGTCATGGAACTCGCCCGGGCCACCTCCCGATCGACCTTTTTCCAATCCCTCTCCCGCCTTCTCCAACAGCAGTTCAACTTTGACCGGCTGTGCATCAATCTTTATGACCCCAACAGCGAAATGCTCAGCTATTTTTCCGCGGCCGAGGGCACGATGGTCAACTCCCTGTCTCCGGTGCGCAAGGCTGAGCAAAACACCGTGGCCGGACACGTGATCGCCACGCGTAAGCCAGTGGTGATCACGGACATTGCCCAGCATTTCGCCGAATCCGTGCTCCACCCCATGGCCGAGGCCGGGCTAACCACGACCATGGCTTTTCCCTTGCTCCTCAACGATGAAATCGTCGGCACCCTGCACTGCTCGTTTGTGCGCAAGCCGGACAATCTTTACGGAATCATGGAGTTGTTTCTGGAACTCAGCCCGTATGTGGCCGTCTGCTTAGGAGCCTTGCTGGCCTTGGAACTCCTGGAACAGGGAGGAGTGCCAAGCCCCTTGCACTTGTCCTGTCCGCTTCCCGAAGCCAACGAGACCTTCATTTTCGAGAGTCCAAAGATGCGGCGATTCATGGCCATGGTGAACAAGGTCGCCCAACTGGACATCCCGGTGTTGCTACTGGGCGAAACCGGGACCGGGAAAACCCATCTGGCCCGGTTCATTCATGCGGCAGGCAAGCGGGCAAAACAGAATTTTGTTCGGGTCAACTGCCCAGCCTTGTCCACGAGCCTGTTTGAAAGTGAGATCTTCGGGCACGCCAAGGGCGCGTTCACCGGCGCGTCCACCAAGCGGATCGGCAGGATCGAACTGGCCCACGACGGGACCCTGTTTTTGGATGAAATAGCGGAATTGAGCCAGGAGATGCAGAGCAAGCTCCTGCATGTTCTGGATGAACAGTGCTTCGAACGGGTGGGGGAAAGCGTGTCCCTGTCCGTGGACGCCCGCCTGGTGACCGCGACCAACGTGGACGCCAAACAGGCCGTAGCCGAGGGCAAACTGAGAGGGGATTTCTACTACCGGCTCTCAGCCTGCACCCTGGAACTGCCGCCTCTGCGCGAACGACGAGAGGACATTCCGGTGTTGGCCACTTTCTTCATCAACCAGCTTTGCGCACAGCACGGACTGCCTAAACCGCGCCTGACCACGGAGATGACGGACTGTTTGCTGGACCACGGCTGGCCGGGAAATATCCGCGAACTGCGCAACGCCCTGAGCAAAATCCTGCTCCGGAACTGCATTGCCGGAGAATTAACCACAGAGGACATCCGCAAAATCCTGCCCGAAGAGAGCGACGGCATTCAGAAGCGGGAAAGCCTCCAACCTTCCTCCGAGGAAGCCGCTTCCGGAAGCGATTCACCCCGGACGGCATCGGAGTCCACCCGTTCCGCGCTGGACGGTCCGGCACGACTGGAAGACCTGGAACGTCAACATATCCTGGAAACGCTCCGCCGAACCCGCGGCGTGGTCTCCGGCCCCAAAGGCGCCTCCGCCCTGCTCGGCCTGCCACGCTCCACCCTCCAGCATCGCATGCGCAAGCTGGGGATTGATTTGAATAAAATGCGGTGAGTTGGATATGTCGTGGATGGAGCGCGGAAGACCGATCTTTGCCTTGGCCAACTTTCCTGAGGCGGATAACCAGGGATAACGGTTACCCCCTGGCCGAGCTTTACAAGGCCGAAACCAGGGCATTGAAACAGGCCGTCAGGAGAAACATCAAACGGTTCCAGAAGATTTTTTGTTTGAATTGTCACTCGATGAGGATTTTGTGGGGGGGGCAGGCTCGCTCCTGGCGTGATCTTTCCATGGGAAGAAGCGGACCCGAAAGCCAAGCGCATGGACATGTCCACCTCGCAACACCTGCCGACCCTACGTGAGTGGGATTTACTGGCAGACCGCGGCTACGGCAGGACCTCGTGGCGTTCCCGCAGTTCGCGGGCCTCGTCAGCCCCCTGGGCGGCCATATCTCCGTTCAATCCGGCCAGGACGGCCAGGGCCGCCTGCCTGGCCGAGTGCAGGCGGGGCAGGAACACGTAATCCGCGCCCTTGTCGTAGAGCTTCAAGGCGCCGGGAATGGTGACCGCGGCCAGCATCACCTGAGCCCGAGGGTACAGCCGTTTCAGGGAACGCAGAAGCCGGAGGTTGGTCGTACCATGAAGCAGGGTGTCCGGAGTCGTGCCGATCAGCGTCTTGGCCTGGGAAAAATTGGCGTGGCTCAGGGTGTCCATGTTGGTTATGTCGCCGTAGACGCAGGCCACTCCATGTTTTTTCAGGAGGCCATGGACGCGGATGTTGGCATCCATGACCAGCACCCTGTCCAGGACACTGGGGATGCCCGCGGCAGGGGCTGCCCTGACCAACTCTTCCAAGAGGGAGCTGGTCACGGAAGAAAACCCAAGGAAAACAATGTCCTTTTGGGCGACGTCCTTCGGGGGGGCCTGCTCGTCATGCAGGTCTCTCAGCCCCAGGGCGCGTAAAGCCCTGGCCAGCACGCCCTGCACCTGATGGCTGTACTGGATGGCATAGGTGGACAGCACCGAGGTGAGGGCAAAGACGATAATCACCAGGCTCAGCAGACGTTGATCCACATGGCCCAGTCCCAGGCCCAGGGCCAGGATCACCAGGGAAAATTCGCTGATCTGGCTGAGGTTGACGCAGGGTATCAGGCTGGTGTGCAGGGACCTGGTCATCCCGAAAAGGACCGGGAAAATCGTAACGAAGCGAATGAACACCAGCCCGGCCGAGGCGGCCAGGGCCGTCAGCAGCAGTTGGGCGTCAGGCATGGGAATCAGCATGCCCAGGCCCACAAAAAAGAGGATCACGAAAAAATCCCGAACCGAAGTCACCTTGGCGATGACATCCACGTTGTACGGAAACGTGGACAGGCTGACTCCGGCGATGAGCGCTCCCATTTCCATGGACAATCCCAGTACTTCGGCCACTCCGCTGACCAGAAAACACCAGGCGATGGCCAGCACCAGCACCAATTCCGGCTTGTTCGCCGCGGATGCGAAAACCCACGGCAGGATAAACCGGCTAGCGGCCAGGCTCACGGCCACCAGTAACACGCCCTCGGTCAGGGACCAGGCCAGGACGCCCAGCGCGGGATTGCTCAGGTTCGGAACCAGTGCCAGGAAGACTATGGCCCAGATGTCCTGAAAAACGAGAATGCCCAGGGTGATCTGGCCGGGCAGGGTGGTCATTTCGAACTTGTCGTAGAGCAGCTTGACCACGATCATGGTGCTGGACAGGGACAGGGACACGGCCAGGTACAAGGCGTCGAAACGTCCGCCGCCCAGGGTAAAACCCGCCAGCAGCGCAAAGCCCAGGGCCAACGCGACGCAAAGCAAAAACTGCGAAATACCCGCGGCGATAATAATCCGGCCCGAGGCCAGGAGCTTTTTGAGATCGATCTCCAGACCGATGACGAATAGCAGCAGGATCAGGCCGATATCCGCGATGGTCTCGATGGTGTGCTGACATTCCAGCAAGCCCAGCCCCAGATTCGCCCCCAGCATCACCCCAGCGGCCAAGTAGGCCAGAATCAAGGGTTGCCGCAAAAGGTTGGCGACCAGGGCGAACACCCCGCCCGTAATGATGTACAGGCCGATTCCGGTGACGACGTTGATTTCGTTCATGGCGGTCAGGCTTCAGGTTAAGTTGACTTCACGCACCGGCGTGGGCAGACGTACAAGCCCACGATCCCGTCCCGGCGCTTCGGGCGATTTACGCTGTCATGTTCATCGTATCCCGTCCATTCTTGCCCATCCACTTGTTTGGAGCAAGCCGTTTTGACCGGCCATTCGCCTGGCGGTCGATTGCAACAGCAGACAACGATCCATAATCTGGGTTCGAGGACAGGGCCATGATTATCGCTACAGCGCAACTTTCGGGAGCAACCAAGCCAGCAAGGCCACTTGATGCCGCTCAAAACGTCCGGGCAGGCCCGACCTTATCGAGCAATTGCACCACACGCCGCCAACATGCCTCAATGCCTGGAGAAAACTATGAAACGACATTCGCTTTGGCTCATCCTGGTCACGGTACTGTGCCTTCTTGGGTGTTCAGCTGAAAACAGGGTCGAGCTTGACGACGAGTTGCCGCCACCGCTGACGACCGCGATGACGCTGGCTTATCGGGCCGGCAGCGATTACGACCGTGTGGAGGGTTTCTTGCTGGTCTCCGGAGTCTTGCTGGACGGAGGCAGGGTGCGACAGGCAACGACCCTGCTGCACCATGCCCAAGGAGTCGCTGAAAAGATCGAGATTGCGGAAATCCGGGCAAGACGATTGAGCGGGATAGCCCAGCAGTATGCGCAAGTCGGGGAGATTGACCTTGCAAGAGCCACTCTGGAGAGCATTGATCCGTCACCTGCATACATGCGGGGGGTCGGCGACGTTGTCGAGGTTCTGGCGAAGGCTGGGGAAATCGAAGTTGGGCGTCAGGTCCTTGATGATGCTTTGTCGCGGATAGGCGAGGTGCATGAGCAGTCTCGGCCCGATGCGCTCAGAATCCTGGCCGCGGCATATCGTCAGGTGGGGGATGCAAAGACGGCAAGCAGCCTGCTCGACCGGGCGATTGCCGCGACCGTGGGGATCGAGATGCTGGACGTCCGAGCGTGGGCAAGGTTCTGGATCGCATCCGAGTACGTTCATCTGGGCGACCTTGGCCAGAGCCTTGCCGTGGCCAAGGGGATCGAGGACGACAATGTCCATGGCAACACTCTGTATGAAATTGGTCGTCTGCACCTCGCGTCCGGTGACCCCGACCTTGCCCTGGATACGCTGGGTCATATGACGGGAGAGGGGCGGATACAGTATTGGCATGCCTACCTTTTGGCCGAAACCGCGATAAGGCTGGCGGAACTGGAAGACTATTTTCAGGCGTTCGCCCTGCTCAAGCAATTTGACATGGCGTATGACTGGCATGCGGCGCGAGCCATGGGACAAGTCGCCGCCATTGCCTGGAATGAACCGGCGTTCAGGGCGCAAGCGGTTCTGGCGTTGAACGACGCATCGGCTATCGTGCGGAACTTGGCTCCCAACAGCCAGGCGTTGGCGTACGCCGCGATCGCGAAACGCTTCGTAGAAATCGAGGATCATGCCCAGGCCGCAAAGCTGCTGGACAAGGCGTTTGAAAGCGCCGCACGGCTGACCAAGCGCACGGAGCGCAACACCGTTTATCAGCTCCTGGCCACGACCCATGCCGATATGGGCGACTATTCCCGCGCCCTTGCTGTTGCCAGCGAGCTGAAACCGGGAGCGTCCGGCCACTCGAGAGCATTGCTTCGCACAGCCACTCTCCAGGCCGGGTCCGGCGACTTTGTTGCCGCCCTGAAGTCGGTTCAGCGGATCGACAGTACCGTGTATCGCATTCGGGCTCTGACGCGACTGGCCCCATATTATGCCGAATGGGAGCATGCGCCTGACCAGGAGGAGGCCGCCATCCTTCGCGGTCTGGAGCGGAGCGCCCTGTACAGGCACTGGGGATTCAGGCTGTTATACCTGCTTGATCTGTTATTCTGACGTAACTACTCAGCACAGAGTAATTCTGATGCCGGGGTCGGAATCGGGATCGGGATCGAGATCGGGATCGAAAACGTTGCTATGCGTTCAAAAATCTTCCTGTTCCGACTCCGATACCGATAGCGAAGCGCCGACTCCGACCCCGATTGCCGGAGCAAGAGCGGACACAAAATGTGCTGAATAGTTACATTCTGACAACGAAACAGACGCACCACAAGGAGAACGGAACTTGGAGACCAACAACGACCAGCACGATACCGGCGGCCCCCAGGGCCATGTCCAACGGCTGTGCGGCTTCGCCCTGGAGCGCGAGGACATCAAATGGCTGGTGCAGGGGCTGCCCAAAGACGGAGCCGTGGACCCGAACACGGCGGAATATGAACTGCAACTGCTCAAGATCGTGAGCATCGGTTGGGGCATCTCCTATTTTTTACAGGAGGACCCGCTCAAGGACGAGATTTTGGAGCCGTACTGGCGGGCAGTCCGGGAATTCGCCGAAAACCTGTCCCAGACCACGTCCCTGCTCATCGGCAAGGACATCGAGTATTTCGAGGCGATCAAGGCCCGGCTGAACACCTATGTCCAGGCCATGACCGCACTGACCGGCGACGCCGATCCGACCCAGGCCATCGGTCCGGCCTTCGCGCGGTGCTGCGGCCGCGAGGACGATCCCTTCGCCGTGCTGGCCGGCGCCAAGCTCTTCGCCAACACCATGGCCCACACCCGAACCTACCTGGCCAAGGCGGTCAGTGAAGACGAGCAGGCGAGGGCGGAGCAGACGCAGTAGCCCCCCGCCCGGTTGAACGAGATTCACTATCCGAGGTCGGTGCGAAATAATACATCCCGTTGACGCATCGACCGGATCTCTTCTCGATTTAGGAGGACGAATGATTCCCCGAGACACGGTCCATGACTTCCCTAGCGCAGAAGCGGCCTACGCCCATGCGGCCGAGCGCATCGCCGCCGCGCTGCACGTTCCCGGTTCGCGACGGATCACCCTGGCCTTGAGCGGCGGGCGCTCGCCCATCAAGCTCTTCGAACTGCTCCGTTCCGATTCCCAGAGTCTTTTCAAGAACATCCCCTGGGAGCGAGTGGTCGTCTGCTGGGTGGACGAACGCTTCGTTCCCCCGGACCATCCGGAAAGCAACTTCGGCCTGGCCCGCAAATGGCTGCTGTCCAGTCTGCCCATTCCCGAGGAGCAAATTTTCCCCATGCCCACGGATCGGCCCTCGCCGGAACAGGCGGCCCAAGACTACGAGCAGACCCTGGGTCGGCTGTTCGCCTCACAGAATGACCCCATCAACTCCTTTCCCCGCTTCGATCTCGTGCTCCTGGGCATGGGTCCTGACGGCCATGTGGCCTCCCTGTTTCCGGGCAAGCCGGCCCTGGACGAACGCGAGCACTGGGTCACCGACGTGCCCGAGCCGGGCATGGAGCCGAACATCCCGCGCATCACCCTGACCCTGCCCGTGCTCAACCACGCCCGCTCCACCGTGGCCCTGGTCACCGGAAGCAAAAAACAGCCAGCGTTCCAGGAAGCCCGGACCGACCCGCGAAGCACCCTCCCCGCGGCCCTGCTGGCCCCTCAAGGGAGCATGGCCTGGGTGACCTGCTTTTCGGACTGAACGGGAGGAGGTTCCGCGCCCGACACCGCGACCTTCCAGCTTTTCAACCGCCCCCTAGTCATGTACATCCGGCCCTTTGCCGCGAAACGGATATCGTGTCCGCATGGCGGCATTTTTTCATTGCCCGGCCGACATGCATCAAGAGAATCCATTCTTCAGGAGTACGGAATATGACAAAGGCAAAAAACGCAGAAATCATCTACACCCTTGTGGATGAGGCCCCGGGATTGGCCACGCGGTCTTTCCTGCCCGTGGTCACGGCCTATGCCGGGGCGGCCGGGATCAATGTCGCGATCCGGGACATTTCCCTGGCCGGACGCATCCTGGCCAAGTTCCCGGATCGGCTTTCCGAGGAGCAGCGCATCCCCGACGACCTGGCCGAGCTGGGCACCCTGGTGCGCGAGCCCGATGCCAATGTGATCAAGCTGCCGAACATCAGCGCCTCCATCCCCCAGCTCAAGGCCGCGATCAAGGAACTGCAAGGCAAGGGCTACGACCTGCCGGACTATCCGGAGGAGCCGAAGACGGACGAGGAAGTTGAGATCAAGGCGCGGTACGACGCGGTCAAGGGCAGCGCGGTGAATCCCGTGCTGCGTGAAGGAAACTCCGATCGCCGGGCCCCGGATTCGGTCAAGAGCTTCGCCCGCAAGCACCCCCACTCCATGGGCCAGTGGTCCGAGGATTCCAAGTCCCACGTGGCCGCCATGCGGGACGGGGACCTGCGTTCCAGCGAACAATCAACCACCATCACCGAGGAAACAGCCGGGAAGGCCCGGATCGAATTCGTGGCCCCCAGCGGCGAGGCGACCACCTTGAAGGGCGGGATGGCGCTGACCGTCGACGACATCGTGGACGCCGCGGTGATGCGCCGCAACGCTTTGCGAGCATTCCTCGCGGAACAGATCGCCGACGCCAGGGACCGGGATCTGCTGTTCTCGGTCCACCTGAAGGCCACGATGATGAAGGTCTCGGACCCGGTGATCTTCGGTCACGTGGTGTCCGTCTTTTTCCAGGACGTCTTTGCAAAGCACGCCGAGACCTTCGCGGCCTTGCGGGTGGTTCCGGACAACGGCCTGGGCGACCTCCTGGCCAAGGTGGCCACCCTTCCGGAAGACCAGCGAGCGGCCATCGAGGCGGACATCCGGGAAGCCCTGGCCAAGGGGCCGAAGCTGGCCATGGTGGACTCGGACAAGGGCATCACCAATCTGCACGTACCCAGCGACGTGATCATCGACGCCTCCATGCCCGCGGCCATCCGTTCCTCGGGCCGGATGTGGGGGCCGGACGGCACGTTGCACGACACCAAGTTCGTCATTCCGGACAGCAGCTACGCCGGGGTCTACCAGGCCGTGATCGACGACTGCAAGGCTCATGGGGCTCTTGACCCCAAGACCATGGGCACGGTGCCCAACGTCGGCCTGATGGCCCAAAAGGCCGAGGAATACGGAAGCCACGACAAAACCTTCCTGGCCCCCGATGAGGGCGTGATCCGGATCGTCGCCCCTTCGGGCCAAGTGCTTCTGGAACAGCAGGTGAAACAAGGGGACATCTGGCGGGCCTGCCAGACCAAGGACGTTCCGGTGCGCGACTGGGTCAAGCTGGCCGTGAACCGGGCCCGGGCCACGGGCTGGCCCGCGGTCTTCTGGCTGGACGACCAGCGGGCCCACGACCGCGAACTCATCGCCAAGGTCCGGGACTATCTGCCCGAGCACGACACCACCGGTCTGGACATCCGGATCATGGCTCCGACACGGGCCGCCGCGTTCAGCGTTCAGCGGATGCGAGCCGGGGAGAACACCATTTCCGTGACCGGAAACGTGCTCCGGGACTATCTCACGGACCTGTTTCCGATCCTGGAGGTGGGCACCAGCGCGAAAATGCTCTCCATCGTCCCGTTGATCAACGGCGGCGGCCTGTTCGAGACCGGGGCCGGCGGGTCCGCGCCCAAGCATGTCCAGCAGTTCCTGGCCGAGGGCCATCTGCGGTGGGATTCCCTGGGCGAGTTCCTGGCCCTGGCCGCGTCCCTGGAGCACCTGGGTCTCACAGCGGGTGCTCCCGGTGCCAAAATCTTGGCGCAAACCCTGGACAAAGCCAACGGACGTTTCCTGGAAAGCAACAAGTCACCCTCCCGCAAATGCGGCGAGATCGACACCCGGGGCAGCCATTTTTACCTGGCCTTGTACTGGGCCGAGGAACTGGGTCGGCAACGGGAAGACACGGCCCTTGGAGCCACGTTCGCCCCTCTGGCCGCGAAGCTGAAAGAAAACGAAGCCGGGATCAACGAGGAACTGCTCGCGGCCCAGGGCCGGCCCGTGGACATCGGCGGTTATTACCGCCCCGACGATAAGCTGGCGAACGCGGCCATGCGCCCGAGCCGGACCTTCAACGCCCTGCTGGCCTCGTTCACGGGGTAGACTTTTTTGAGCACAATCCTTGCATGGAAGAGGGTGCAGGCTGAACACAAAATGCCCACCCTCAACCATGAAGGAGGCGCTCATGCGACAGCCAACCCTCAACCGGTCCTCCCGGCAGGACTCCCGCTCCCCCCAGGCTCACCAGCCCCACCAGACATCCCGGGCCCCGCTGACCCGGCACGCCTGGCAGCGGATGACCGCCCGGGGCATTCCTTCCGACGCCGTGGATGCCGCCTTGCAGTATGGACGGATCGTCTACACCCGGGGCGCGGCCATCAGCGTCATCGGCCGCAAGGAAGTCGAGCAGTGCCGCAAACTCGGGGTCAACCTTGCCGCCTACGAAGGCGTCCAGGTCGTCTGCTCTTCCGACGGGGCGGTGATGACCACCTACCGCAACCGGAATTTCCGCGGCCTGCGCACACCGGGCCGCAAGAAATCACGGCGCTGATCTCCACTACTGCACCGGCCCTCCGCCCCTGAACATGAAGTACACCGCGCCCACCAGGCACAGGGCGGCCCAGAGATAATCCAGGCGCAACGGCTCCTTCATGTACACGAAGGCAAAGGCGGCGAACACGCTCAGGCTGATCACTTCCTGCATCACCCGCAGTTGCCCCAGGGTGTAGAAATTGATGCCGATGCGGTTGGCCGGGATCATCAACGCATATTCAAACAGGGCGATACCCCAACTGAACAGGATCACCAGGACCAGGGGCTTGGCGGCCATGTGCTTGAGATGGCCATACCAGGCGAAGGTCATGAACATGTTGGAGAAGAAGAGCAGGATGATGGGTTTGAACATGGCGGATGGTTCGCGAAGGAGGACGGCCGACGACTCAGGCGCGAGCCGCGGGGAGGGATTTGCAATAGATCAACTTGTCGTCCCCCGGAGCGTAGAAATCCTTGAGCACGGCTTCCAGGGCGTAGCCGCACCGTTCGTAGAACCGCCGCGTGGGGTGGTAGAGATCGCGGGAGGACGTTTCAATATAGACCCTGGTGCCGCCCAAGGCCTGAATTTCAGCTTCGGCCAACTGGATAAGGCGCTTGCCCAGGCCGTGGCCCTGCCGACGTGGATCGACGATGATCCAGTAGAGATCAAAGCTGGCAATCGTGCAGGGAATGGGGCCGAAGCAGGCGTAGCCCATAAGACCCTTGGCCGCGTCCTCGGCGAATAGAAAATGATACCCGCTGGCCGGGCCCTTGTTCAGGCGCTCCTCGGCCAGCTCCGCTGCCACGGCCACCTCCTGGGCGGTAAAGAAGCCCGTGGCCCCGGCCAGGCCCGCAATGGCCGGAATGTCCTCGGCCCGGACCTCGCCGCGCAACGCGACGAGATCGTTCATGGAACCTCCAATTGAACCATGGCGGCCCGGAAGATGCGGCCCAGGGCCGTGTCGAAGGTCAGGCCCGAGGCCGACAGCGCGGCCTGAAACCCGGCGTCCGGAGAAAGGCAGGGGTTGGCGTTCACGTCGATGATCCAGGGCCGACCTTTCCTATCTACTCGAAAGTCCACACGGGCGTACCCCTCCAGGCCGAATACCCGCCAGCACTCCAGGGCCAAAGCGCTCAGTTCGGCCAACAGAGGCGCGTCCTGCTTCGGAAATTCCAGCTCCCGCACGGTGTTTTGGTACTCAAAGCTCTGCTCCAGCCATTTGGCCCGAAAGCCCACCACCTGGGGCTGGTCCGCGGGGAAGTCCAGAAAACGGATTTCCGCCGGAGCCAGGACCTGAACCGACGTTTCGTCCGCGTCGGGGTTTGCCAGCAGGGCCAGATTAAATTCCCGGCCCGGAACATAGGCCTCGGCGAACCATTCGCCGCCCGGATTCCGTTGCCGTTCGCGCATGGCGGCCATGAGTTCCTCCGGGCCGATCACGGCCAGGACGTTGTCCGCGTCCAGGCCGTGGGAGGCGTGTTCCCAGACGGACTTGACGATGTACGTGCCGGGGAAGACCTCGTTGCCCCGGCCCTGGTGGTCCAGCCAGACCGGCGTGGGCAATCCGGCCCCGGTCAGATCGGCCTTGGCCAGCAGCTTGCTGGTGGAGCGCTCCAGGGCTCTGGCCGGGCTGCCGGTGCAGGGCAGACCATGCCGGACCAGGATGTCCGGGATGTGATGCACGTGCCGGGCCGAGCCCTGAATGCTCTCCACCAGATTGACGACCAGATCCGCCGCGACGTCCGGGAACGGGCCAGGGGCATTGGAAGCGCCGGGCGTGAGCGCGACGTCGGGCCAGGGCCGGACCTCCACGTAATGGCCCAGCCGGGTCGCGGCCTCGGCCACGGCCCGGACCTGGGCCAAAACATCCGCGTCGTCCAGCGAGGCCGCCTCTTCCAGCGGGCTGTGCGCCACCAGGATCTTCACGCGGCCCGGACCAGCGGCTGATCGTGTTCTCTCAGGTCCATTTTTGAGACGTCGCCAGATTCCTGGGGATGGAAACAGTCCGGCGCAAGCCGGACGGCGGATACGACCCCGTGGTCCGGTTCTTGGCCAAGGGCCTCATTTCGCACCTTCAGCCGTTCCAGGGCCGACTCCATGATCATCCGGATCAAATCCCGATGGGCGATGCTTTGAAAGCCGCACAGAATGGACAGATCCGAACGCACCGGGTGCAGGCCGGGCAGGGGGTTGATTTCCAGGATCTGGGCCGCGCCGTGTTCATCCAGGCGGATGTCCACTCGCCCTCCGTCCCGGGCCCCCAAACCGCGCCAGGTTTCCAGGGCCAGCAGGGACAGCATATTTCCTTCCACGCCCTCCACCAGCCGGTAGCGGACCCGCTCCTCGTACTCTTCCTTGTTGTCCTGAGAGTAGATCAGTCGGTCCGCGCCTTCCAGAAGCAGCACCTCCATCACGCCCAAGGATCTGGCGCGCTTCCCCGTGCCGACGACGCCCACGGTGAACTCCCGGCCGGACAGAAAGCGCTCCACCAGTACCGGCTGGTCAAAGCGGCGCAGCAGGTCCGCGCAGGTCCGGGACAGCTCTTCCCTGGTTTGGATCAGGCTGGCGCACTCCACGCCCTTGCTGGTGCCCTCGGCCACGGGCTTGGCGAATAGGGGGAACGCCAGGTTCACGGACTCCAGATCAGCCAAAGATTCCACCAGGGCAAAGTCCGGCGTGGGTAGCTTCAGGTCCCGGAGCACCCGCTTGGTCATGGCCTTGTGCAGGCACAGGCCAAGCAGCAGCGGATCGGAAAAGGTGCAAGGAATTCCGTATGCCTCCAGCAGGCCCGGCACCTGGGACTCGCGGCTGAAACCGCGCAGCCCCTCGGCGATATTGAAGACCATGTCCCAGTGTCGCCCCGCGCCCAGGGCGCGCATTACCGCGTCCAGATTGCCGATGCGCTCCGTTTCCAGGCCCATGGAGCGAATACCGGCCTCGATGGCTTCGATGGTTTCCGGGCTGTCGAACTCCGCGGTCTGTTCCAGCGTATAGCCCTGGGCCAGATAGTCCCGGCGCAGGTCGTAAGTCAGTCCGATTTTCATGCTCCACCTCCTGATTCCCGCGAGGCGAACGGCTCCGGATCATGCACGCGGAACGTTGCCCCCTCGAAGTTCCTGAACACCAGATCTTCCCCGACTCGACCTTGGAGATACTCCGGGCATAATGGTGTCTTGCCTCCGCCGCCGGGCAGGTCCACCACGAAGTGGGGCACGGCGTAGCCCGAGGTGTGGCCGCGCAGGCCCTGGATCATCTCCAGGCCTCTGGTTGCCGGGGTCCGAAAATGGCTGGTCCCCACCACCTGGTCGCACTGGTAGAGGTAATAGGGTCGGACGCGGTTGCGCAGCAGGCCCTGGAACAGACTGGTCAGCGCGGGTACGGAGTCGTTCACGCCTTTGAGCAGCACGGTCTGCCCGCCCAGGGGAATGCCGGCGTCCGCCAACCGGGTGCAGGCAGCGGACGCCTCCGGGGTCAACTCCTCGGCTTGGGTGCAGTGGATGCTTATGAAAAGCGGATGGTAGCGCTTGAGCATCTGGACCAGGCCGGTGGTGATCCGCTGGGGCAGGACCATGGGCACCTTGGTCCCAATGCGGATGATCTCCACATGCGGGATGGCCCGCAGCCGCTGGAGCAGGTACTCCAGGGCGTGGTCCGTCATGGTCAGGGGATCGCCGCCGGAAACCAGCACGTCGCGCACCACGGAATTGCGGGCGATGTAGCGCAAGGCCGATTCCCAACGGCCCGGACCTTGCGCCAGATCCTGGCCGTGACCCGATCCCTGTCCAACGCGCCGGGAGCGGGTGCAGTATCGGCAATACGTGGAGCAGAAATCCGTGGCCAGGAAGAGCACCCGGTCCGGATAACGATGGACCAGTCCCGGCACCGGACTGTCGTGCTCCTCGGCCAGGGGATCGCCCTGTTCGCAAGGAAGGACATGGTGCTCCGCCATGGTCGGGATCACGCACCGCCGCAAGGGATCGTGGGCGTCGCGGGCATCCACCAGACTGAGGTAGTAGGGCGTCGCGGCCATGGGCAACATGCTCAGGTCCGGACGCAAAGCTTCGCGCTCCGCGTCGGAAAGTACGAGCATCCGTTCCAGCTCATCAAGAGAGGTGACCCGGTGCTTCAGTTGCCAGCGCCAGTCGTTCCATTGGCCGGGCTTGGTTTGAGGATAGTGCTTGGCCAGAAAGGCCGCGGAGCGAGGATTGAGGGGAAAGGAAGGTTTCGTGGATTTGCGTGTCGCGAATCCACCCCAGGGACGGCCAAAAGTTTGGCCGATCACGCCGTCCAGCAGTCCGGTGAATCCGGACTCCGGTCCAGAGCCGATGCCCGCGTCGCGCAATAAAGCGGGAGGCTCGCTGTCCATCTCCAAGATTTCTTCCATGAATTGGCCTCGTGATGCTCCGGAAGGTCGTCCCGGAATAATACATCAATATGCGCGACTCCCAAAAAGTAACCACCTGACATCAAGAAGTTACCTTGACATCACCACGGGTGACGTCCGAGGGAGACAAAAAAGAAGAGGCCATTTTCAACGAAACTTTGAAAAAAACAAGAGGGGATGGATGGAAAGGAGGGGTGCTTGCCCGTCCCGGGCATGGAGAGAAATTTATAACACTTAGAAATAAATAAAGAAAAAAATTATGCCGGAATGAAAATTAGTCCATGAAACCATGGTCCGAGGACGAATACGACGGGTAAAACGCGAGATGAGGGGCCATTTTGATGCAAAAAAACAAACTCAAAAAGACAGGGCGAGAACGACTAAAAAACGCAGTATGCTGATTTACAAAGAGAATACACTTCAACAAGTAGCAACGAAGTCGTCGTCAAAAGCCTCCGCGATTTCCCAAAAACCGTTTTTTGGGTTCAAGGTGACGAGATGGCGGAAAAGGCGCGGATAAGTTCAACAATTCACCCGCCCGTCGCTTCCGGCTCCAACTCCCACTGCGTGTTCAAATGCACCAAGCCCGGCGATTCGCTGGCATCCCGGATGATGAACGGATACCAGTCCTCCAGGCGGTGGAACTGGGTGGCGTGGTCCCAGGAGTGGATGGAGAGGGAGAGGAAGAAGTTGCCTCTTTTCAGGGTCAACGGCGCGATGCGCAGGCGCATGGTTCCCCGTCCGTCGATGAATTCGATGGAAGTTTTGGAAATCTGGGTGTTGGAACCGAAGACGTAAATTCCGTTACCGGTCTTGATGTTGAAGCCGAAGACCGGCTTGTCGATCGGCTTCTTGGCCTTGTAGTGGACCTCCACGATCATCTCCCCGCCGGCTTCGAAGATGTTCGTTTCCGTGCCGGTTTCGTCCAGAAGCAGGGCCTCTTCGATCTCCACGTCACGGGTGCCGTGCTCCTCCACGTTGAGCATCCCGATGCGCACCATGTAGGATTTCAGGTAGCTGAGGATCACAGTGGACGGATCGCCCTGGTCCAAAAGTTGCCCGTCGTGGATCAGCATCACCTCGTCGCAGAACTCGCCCACGGTTTCCAGGGCGTGGGAGACCAGGAACAGGGTCTTGCCCTTTTTCTGGAACTGTCGGACCCGGTCCAGGCACTTCATCTGAAAGGCCGCGTCGCCCACGGCCAGAACCTCGTCGATGAGCAGGATGTCCGGGTCCATTTCCACGGCCACGGCAAAGCCCAGGCGGACGTACATGCCACTGGAGTAGTGCTTCACCGGCGTGTCGATGAAATCCCGCAGCCCGGCGAATTCCACGATGTAGTCGAAGCGCTTCTGGACGTAGTCCCGGGGGATGCCCAGGATCGAAGCGTTCAGATAGACGTTCTCCCGTCCGGACAGGTCCGGATGGAATCCGGCCCCCAGCTCCAGAAGCGAAGAAATCCGGCCCTGGGTACGGACCACGCCCTCGGTGGGGGTGATGGTCCCGGCCACCAGCCCCAGCAAGGTACTCTTGCCCGAGCCGTTGGGGCCGACCACGCCCACGGTCTTGCCCTTGGGAACCTTGAAGTTCAGGTTGCGCAGGGCCCAAAACTCCTTCTTTGCTCCCCCCCTGAACGCCCCGGCCAGGGAATTGAACAAGGTCCGCTGCCCCATGCCCTGGACATAATATCGCTTGCCCACGTTTTCAGCTTCAATGGCGTACATGTCTACCTTTCATGTCCTTCTGTTCCAGGACATTATTGTTCTCGAACCGCGGAAGCTCTAGATCGGTATCGAAATCGAAATCGTGATCGAAATCGATTTCTGGCAACTTTCCGATTTCGATAGCGATTTCGATTTCGATGGGTGTCGCCCCTCCCTGGGGGTTTCCCTTGAGCACTCTGCAATCTACATCCATGAAATCATTGCGATTCTAAAGAGAACAAAAATATCCTGCCTTCTGTTCGCTATGCCCTCGGCTCCACGACTTCCACCCCGCCCATGTAAGGCCGCAGCGCCCGCGGAATGACTAGGCTGCCGTCCTTCTGCTGGCAGTTCTCCATAATGGCCACCAACGTCCGACCCACGGCCAAGCCCGAGCCGTTAAGGGTATGCACGAACCGGGGCTTGCCGCCGGCCGTGGGCTTGAAGCGGATGTCCGCCCGTCGGGCCTGGAAATCCTCGAAGTTGGAACAGGAGGAGATTTCCCGGTAGGTGTTCTGACCCGGCAGCCAGACCTCGATGTCGTAGGTCTTGGCCGCGGAAAAACCCATATCTCCGGTGCACAGGGTGATCACCCGGTAGGGCAGTTCCAGTACCTGCAAAATGCGTTCGGCATGGCCCAGAAGCAGTTCCAACTCCTCGTAGGAGGCGTCCGGGTGGGCGAAGCGGACCAGTTCCACCTTGTTGAATTGGTGCTGGCGGATCAAGCCTCTGGTGTCCCGACCATGGGAGCCTGCCTCGGAGCGAAAGCAGGGCGTATAGGCGACGTAGGCCAGGGGCAGAGCGTCCTCAGCCAGAATTTCATCGCGGTGAATGTTGGTCAGGGGCACTTCGGCCGTGGGGATCAGGAAAAAGTCCGTCTCTTCCAGCTTGAACAGATCCCCGGCGAATTTCGGCAAATTGCCGGTGCCGGTCAAGCTGTCCCGGTTGACGATGAACGGCGGCAGGCATTCCAGATAGCCATGTTCCCCTGTGTGCTGGTCCAACATGAAGTTGATCAGGGCCCGCTCCATCCTGGCGGCCCAGCCGGTCAGCAGGGCAAACCGGGCTCCGGTGATCTTGGCGGCGCGCTCAAAATCCAGGCCGCCCAAACGCGGTCCCAGATCCCAGTGCTCCAAGGGAATGAAGTCCGGACACGCGGGCTCACCCCAGGTACGCAACACGGGGTTATCCGCCTCGGTTCGGCCCAAAGGCACGGAATCGTGGGGTACGTTGGGCACGCCCAGCAGCCAGTCCTGGACGCGCTGGTCCAATTCCTTCAGTTCCGAGTCCAGGGACTTGACCCGATCGGACAGGACGGACAGTTCTTCGATCAAGCCCGAGGCGTCCTCCTTGGCCCGTTTGAGCCTGGCCACCTCGCCCGAAGCCTGGTTGCGCCGGGCCTTGAGCGCCTCCACTTCCCGCAAGAGCATGCGGCGTTGTTCCTCCAGGGCCAGAAAGGTCTCCAGATCAACCCCGGCTCCCCGGTCTTCCAGGGCCTTGCGCACCCGGTCCGGAGACTGACGGATCATTTTGACATCAAGCATGGGCTTTCCCTCTTTACGGTAGTAACGTCACGGCATGGAAGAACCAGCGTCTACCACCCCGGCACCCATGCCGCAACCGCATCACCCCCCCCATGCCCTCATGATTCATCCATCTCCGGCCCGACGCGCCTCATCCCAGACTGTTCGCCACCATCCTGGTCAATCGCAACAACTGATTGCTGAATCCGGATTCGTTGTCGTACCAGATGATCACCTTGGCCAACCGATGGCGCAAGACCGTGGTGCATGGACCGTCCACCACTCCGCCGAAAGTGCTGCCGTTGAAATCAACGGAAACCAGCGGATCCTTGTGCGAACCGTCCAGGATGCGTTGGCTCATGGTGTAGGAATGGATTGTGGTCATCAGGCCGTGTTCGATGCCGAACCGCTCCTGGAGCACTTTGGCCACCGGCGCCAGACAGTTGGTGGTGCAGGAGGCGTTGGACACGATCCGGTGTTCCCCTGGTTGATAGGCGTGGTGATTCACGCCCATGACGATGGTGGCATCCGCGTCCTTGCCCGGAGCGGCGATGAGCACCTTTTTGGCGCCCTGGCCCAGATGCCGCTGACAGTGTTCACGGGATGTAAACTTGCCCGTGGTTTCCAGAACGATATCCACGCCCAGGTCGCTCCAAGCCCACTCACCTGCCGGATGAAGTGGGGCCGGTGGAAGGCACCCGCCTGCTGGCCTTCGGCCGACCCAACGCCATTGCCGTGGTTGCCCTGGCACCCCGCGGCACCATGTATGACCCGGGCCCGGCGTTCTACATGAAAATATGGCCGTTCCCGCGGAAGCCAAGTACCAGATGGACATCAAGGCACCGGTCTCCGATAATCTGCGTCGCGTGGCCCAGGCCCTGGAGAAAACCGTGGACGACCTGGTCGTCTTTGTTTTGGACAAACCACGCCATACCGAGCTGATCTCGGAAATTCGGGAGGCCGGGGCCCGCATCCAACTGCATACGGACGGCGACGTTGCCGGGGCCCTGATGGCCACCACGCCCGACGGCGAAGTGGACATGATGATCGGGACCGGCGGCACCCCGGAAGGGATACTGGCCGCGGTGGCAATCCAGATCATGGGCGGAGAAATGCACTGCCTGCTGGATCCCCAGTCCGATGAAGAACGACAAGCCGTGCTGCAAGCCGGCTACAGCCTGGAACGGGTGCTGACCGTGGACGACCTGATCAAAAGCGACGACGTCTTCTTTACCGCCACCGGGATATCCGGAGGCACATTTCTCAACGTCGTTCAGTTCACCGGTAATGGCGCGATACCCCATTCCATGGTCATGCGCGGCAAAACCGGAACCTTCCGCAGGATCGAGGCCCGGCATTCCTTCGCCAAGCTGATGCGTTTCAGTTCCATTGCCTACCTCACGCCTTAATCGCGAAGAGAAACAGGCCGCGAAGCCGGAATCATCAATCAATTTCATAAAACCACTTCCCGGAGGAAATATGCGACGATCACGTTCCATCATGCTCGGCATCGTTGGGGACAGCGGAACCGGTAAAACCACCATCAGCCAGGGGATTCAAAAAATCTTGGAACGGACAGGGTCACGAACATCTGTTCCGACGACTACCACCGCTACAACCGGTGCGAACGGAAGGAAAAAAACATTTCCGCCCTGCATCCGGACTGCAATTACATCGACATCATGCAGAGCCATTTTTACCAGTTACGCCGGGGCGAGGCCATCTTGAAGCCCAACTACAACCATTGTACCGGGGACTTCGACGCGCCGACCTACATCGCTCCCAAGGAGTTCGTCATCGTGGAGGGCTTGCTGGGCTTTTCCACCAAAAAGATGCGTGATGCCTTTGACGTCAAGATATATCTTGATCCGGAAGAGGAACTGCGCATCATCTGGAAGATCAAGCGCGACATGGGCAAACGCGGCTATACCCGGGAGCAGGTCATTGAATCCCTGAACCGGCGGACCGAGGTCTCCACCCGATACATCCGTCCCCAGCGCCAATACGCGGACATCGTCTGCTCGTTTTACCGGCCGGAAGGCTATGAGGAGGAGGCCGGAGGCCACCTGAGCAACAAGTTGATTTTACGGCCCATCATCCAACACCCGGATTTCTCCGAATTCATCGACGAGCGCCCGGAGATCAAGGAGCGGTGCCTTTCCTTCAACCTGAGCCGCGACTGCGGCCAACCAGTTGACATTCTTGAAATTACCTGGAAGATTAAACAGATCACCGCCGAGACTCTGATGTCCATCATCATGGACTACCTCCCCGGGGCGGACGGGCTGACCACGGAAGGCATCGGCGAGTACTTCGACGGTCAGAGCACGCAGATCAGTTACCCCCTGGCCATTACCCAACTGTTGACCAGCTACCACTTGTACAAAGTCAAGATGAATCTTTAGCCCTCCAGGAGACGTGTCATGTCACGCGATTATCCGTTCATTCTCACACCGTCGTTATTATCCTCGGACTTCAGTCGGATCGGCGACGAGCTGGCCGCTTTGGAGCAGGCGGGCCTGGAGTGGGTCCACTGGGACGTCATGGACGGGGCCTTTGTTCCGAACATTACCTTCGGCCCCCCCGTGATCAAGGCCTGTCGACAAAAGAGCAAACTGTTCTTTGATGTCCACCTGATGATCGAACAGCCGGACCGGTATCTGGGCGACTTCGTGAATGCCGGGGCCAATCTGCTCTGCGTCCATGCCGAGGCCTGCACGCATCTGGAGCGAACCGTCTCCGAAATCACCCGGCTGGGCGCAAAGTGCGGTGTGGCCCTGAACCCGCATACCCCGCTGGATATGGTGGAATACCTGCTGCCACAACTGGACATGGTCCTGATCATGAGCGTGAATCCGGGTTTTGGCGGACAGAAGTTCATCCCTTTTACCAAGGGCAAAATGCAACGCCTGCGGGCCATGATCCAGGAGCAGGGAGGAACCACGCACATTCAGGTGGATGGTGGAGTTACGCCGGAAAACATCCGCGACCTGGCCGACCACGGCGCGAATGTCTTTGTTTCGGGATCAGCCTTTTTCGGTTTTCCGCCCTATGCCCAGCGCTACCGGACATTCATGGACGCCCTGGACCACTGACCCCTGCTGGGCGGGAGCCCATCCGCTCCCGCCCCCCCCACGAAAGAACGGGGCAATGACCGACTCACCCCGGTCATTGCC
>NZ_PZKN01000014.1 GCF_003046795.1 Desulfonatronum sp. SC1
CGCCCGGCCCGCTGCCAGGTGGCCATGATCGAGCCGGGGTAGCCCACCAGCAGGCACAGATCCAGATCCCCGATGTCGATGCCTAACTCCAGAGCACTGGTGGAAATCACCGCCAGAATCCGACCCGAAGCCAAGTCCGCCTCGATCCGGCGGCGCTCCTTAGGCAGGAACCCGGCCCGGTACACGCCGATCCGATCCCGAAATTCCTTCAGCCGCTGGGCCGACCAGATGCCCAGAAGCTCGGTCATTTTCCGCGATCCCGTGTAAACTATTGTCCGCAAGCCCTCGATCAAAGCCTGCTCCAGGAGCGTCAGGGCGGTCCGGGACGGCCCCTCGGCCGCGTCCAGAAAAAGCACGTGCTTGCGACCCTGGGGCGCGGAACTATCGGCGATCAGCTCCGCGTCCCGTCCGGTCAGTTCACGGGTCAGCTCCACGGGGTTGTGGATGGTGGCGGAGCAGCAGACATAGGTCGGCTTGGTTCCGTAATGAGCACAGATCCGCTCCAGGCGGCGAAACACCCAGGCCATGTGCGAACCCATCACCCCTCGGTAGACGTGGACCTCGTCAATGACCACGAAACGCAGGTTCCGGAACAGCTCCCGCCAGAGATGATGGTGGGCCAACAGGCCCAGGTGAAGCATATCCGGGTTGGTAATCAGGATGCGGGGTGGTTCCCGGCGGATCCGGGCGCGGTCCTGGTTGTCCGTGTCCCCGTCGTACACGGCCACGGATGGCCGGCGTTCCCGGGGCCAGCCGCCGACCATCTCCCGCAACCCGACGAGCTGATCCTGGGCCAGGGCCTTGAGCGGAAACAGGTACAATGCCCGGGCCGAAGGGTCGCGGTACAGGGCCTCCAGCACCGGCAGGTTGTAGATCAGGCTCTTGCCGCTGGCCGTGGGCGTGGCCGCCACCACGTCCCGCCCGGCCCGGATCCGGCCCACGGCCTCGGCCTGATGGGCGTAAAGACTGGTGATGCCCAGGGAAGCCAGGCATTCCGGAAAGCCCTCCGGCAAGTCCGGGGGCAACGGCGCGAACCGCCCGGGCCGCTCCGGCAGCACTTCATGGTGGACCAGGCAGTTGGCTGGCAGCCGCTGGGCATGTTCAATGCCCTGGATGAACGTGGAAATGGGCGAGGGAGAGGTCACGGAATCGTGGACATCCCGGCGAATTTGGGTTCGTGCAGGGGCAGGAGGATGTCGGCCAGGCCCTTGACCCGGACCATCTGGTCGTAGGCCAGGCAGGGATTGATGTTCGTGCCGGGCGGGATGACCTCCATTTCCATGGCCTTCACGGACTGGGGCGGATTCAGGTTTTCGTCGATGACGCAAAACCCGGTGATGGCCGCCCGTCCGGAGGGGGTGTCCACCAGCACGGTCAGGCCGCCTTCGGTGTGAGCCGGGGTGTGGATCACGGAAATGCCGGGCAGGATTTCCCGGTCTTCGGTGACGACCCGGAACCTGTCGGCATCCTCCATGTCCTCGATGAATTCCTCGTTGTAGCGAAAGTCCAGGGGATGGGGGTCGTGGATGCGCTCCAGTTCCTTGGCGTGGGCGTAGAATACGGCGTTGGCGCACTTGAAGTCGTTTTCACAGTGGTCGTTGTGCAGATGGGTGTGAATGACCACGTCCACGTCCTCCGGCTTCAGCCCGTACAGGGCCAGCCCTTCCTCGAAGGTATGGATTTTCCCGCCGATGGCCTGCTCCCGGTCCGCGGACTGGACCGGGCTCATTTCTCCGGTGTCCACCAGGACCGTTGGCTGGGACGGATCGTCCACCGGCTCCAGATACCAGACGTAGATCGGGATGGTGTACGGTCGGCCGTGGGCGTGCTGATAGGTCATCATGCCCTGGTCAAAAACCTTACTGCCCACGACGATAGGGTGAATGCGCCAGGATTGTCGGTTGCTCATGCTTGCATCTCCCGTGATCTGGAAAGGTTAAAAATCGAAACGGATTCGGGGGAAGTCGCCGCCGTCCGCTGCGTTTTCATTACTCCGGAAGGCGGGGCGGGGCAAACAGGCGGGCCGCGGCCTTGCGACGAAGAGCAAAGCGCTTATACTCACCGGCATGCAAGAGAAAAATCCAACGAACTTCGGGCAAGAAAATGGAGAGGACGCTTCGGAGCGACTGTTTCGCCACGAGGAACTGGAGCGCTACGCCGACGTACTGCTTTGGGCCGTGGAGCGCTCCCGGGGCAGGCCGCTGAAGAATTCGGAAACCGTGCTCATCGAATACGACGGCTTGGCCAGGGAGCTGGTCGAAGTGCTCTACACCCGCATTCTGGAGCGCGGCCTGGTCCCGGTGCAGCATCAGCGGGCCACCCCGGCCATGGAGCTCAGCTACCTGCGCCTGGCGAACAACAAGCGGCTGAACATGGTCGCCCCCGGAGAACGGGAGCGCCGGGGCGGGGTGAACGGCCTGATCCGGATTCTGGCGCCAGAGAGTCTGACCCACCTGGAAGCCGTGACCCCGGAAATTCAGGTCCGACGGGATTCAGCCCGGGACCCGCTCCGGGAAGTGCTCTATTTCCGAGAACTTGGCGGACAAATCGGGCGGACCGTGGCCGTGTACCCCACCCAGGCCCTGGCCGACGCCGCGGGGCTGACGCTTCAGGAGTACGCGATCCGGGTGCGCAAAGCCTGCATGCTGGGCAGCGATGACCCGGTGCGGGACTGGAAGCGGTTCGCGCGGCAGCAGGGGACGGTTCTGGAATGGTTGAACGGACTGTCCATCCGGCGGCTGCATGTCCAGTCAGCCCGGGTGGATCTGCGTCTGCGCCTGGGGGAGCACCGGCTCTGGCTGGGGCTGACCGGACGAAACATGCCCAGCTATGAAGTCTATACGTCCCCGGATTGTCGGTTCACCGAGGGCGTGTTTCAGTCCGACCAGGTGGTCTATGTCGGCGGAACTCCCGTGGAGGGCGTTCGCCTGGCGTTCCAGGCAGGCCGGGTAATCAGCGTCAAGGCCCGAAGCGGCGCGGATCGGCTGCGGCGTTTTCTGGCCCTGGACGACGGGGCTTGGCGGGTCGGCGAGTTTTCACTGACCAGCCGGGAGCACTCCCGGATTCCGGAATATATGGCCAACACCCTGTTCGATGAGAATGTCGGCGGCCCGGAAGGCAATTGCCATATCGCCCTGGGCTCCTGCCATCCGGACGCCTTTGCCGGAAGCCCGGCGGACTTCGTGCATGCGCTGCGCCGGGAGTTGGGCTTCAACGAGTCCAACCAGCACTGGGACCTGGTGAACACGGAGCAAAAACGGGTCACCGCCACCCTGGCGGACGGCGGCAGCCGCGTAATCTATGAGGACGGAGCGTTCACGGCCTGAGCCTTCTTCAATCGCTCCTCACGAACCAGGGCCAGAGCGATGTCCAGGTCGTACAGGGTCAACGGGGACTCCCCCTTGCCCGAGTACCGGGCCGCGGCCTGCTCCACGACCTCATACGGCAGCCAGTCATGCTGCTCCCACACCTTGGGCCGCTCCTGGTTCCACAACCGAAACTCCACGTTTCCGACCCGTTCGCGGACGTACATCCGCTCCTTCTTGTTGCCCGGCACCGGGTAATAGTAGAGTCCTCGCGCATCCTGCATGTTTGTCGCTCCTTGACGTTCTTCTCGTTGATGTTCTGATTGAAGCCGCTCGGCGAGGGCCCTCGCCGCGATCAACTACTGGCATGTGATTCAAATCCTGCCACATTCTTCCAAAAGAAAAAAGAGGCCGCCCCTGCCGGAACCGCCCCCTTCCGCTGTTCACACGTCGTTCCAACGCCAGTCTCGCGATTGGCAGGTTAGTCCTGGCGGCAATGACCTCACTCTTGAACGGCGTACCGAATTGAGTCAGTATCCAGCGCCGTTCACGGCGAACGCCCTTCGCTGCCATCAATATTCACTTCGACCACAAGGAGAAAACATATGCTGGAAACCGTCCACGCCTATCTGACGCGATGGCAGGCGGACCCAAAGCAGGTCCGTCCTTTTTTCGCGCGCTTGCTGGAAGCGTTGCACGGCCCTGAAACCGAGATGGAGTTCGTGGAGCGAGACGGAGTGAGCGTCAGTCTGCGGGCAAAGGTCTCGGGTCCGGATAAGGGCGCTGTTCCGAAGGAGTTGTTCTGTCTGGTGGACGTGGTCGAAGACGTGGACGGGCGTTGGCTCTCGGTCTGCTTTTACGCGGACACGGTCAGCGACCCGGAAGAGCGCGGCAACCTCGTGCCCCTGGGGCTGCTTGGTGAGGACGGCTATTGCTTCGACGTGGAAGAGCCGGATCCGGTTCTCGAAGCCTATGTTCTGGAGAGAGTTGACGAGGCCCGACAGTGTGTCGGGGCCGGAAGACGGCGGTCCTGAGGGATGCTCAGCGGCACTTTGGCTTCGGGCGCTTTGAGGCCGTCCCGCGAGACGTGCCTCAAAACGCCCGAAGATCTGATCGGGCTTCAAAAAAACGTACGCTTATCGTCTATAGCCGAACGAACTCAACCCGCCTGTTCTGGGCTTTTCCTTCCTCGGTGGCATTGTCGGCCACGGGCTTGGAAGCGCCCCACCCTTTTGCCGTCAAACGATCCGGACTGATTCCCTTCTCGGTCAGCGCACGTACGACGCTTTCAGCTCGCTGCTGAGAAAGACGCTGATTGAGTTCGGCGTCTCCATCGGAGTCCGTATGGCCTTCCACCGAGAAGCGGAGGTCCTGGTGATCCCGCATGAGCTGAAAGACCTGGTCGATGATCCCCGCTGATTCCGGCTTGATGTCGGCCTTGTTCACGTCGAACTGGATTTCCGTGGTTGAAAAACTCCCTTCCGACATGACTCTTTCGTAAAGCGGCATCCCGCCTTCGGCCACGATCACGTTTCTGATGAACGCGTCCGAATTGGGTCTGGCATTATTGGGACGCCCTCCATGGATCAGGAAGCTGCGCAGTTCCTCTTCGAAGCGGGGCACGTTCAAAACCCGAACACCGTTGCTGAAGGCACGCAGTTCATGCTGATTGAACGAGAGAGCCAGTCGTCTCCATCCCGGCTGAAATCCGTCTCTGCTTTCGGAAGTGTTTCCTTCGGAGACGGCGCCGCCTCGCGATGAGTTCAGCATGAACCGCTCCCCGGTAATTCGCAGTGAGCCGGATTTTCGGCCGTTGTCGTTGAAGAACGTGATTTCGTAGGCATGCTGCCTGAGATCGTTCATCAGATAATCGAACTCAATGGTGAAGGCCTGGGGCAAGTAACTTTTTTCCCGCATCAGCGGGGCGACTTCCGTCCTGGTCACCAGGAGCGAAAGGACGTTTTCCCCTTCGTGCCTGGCCACTTCCGCGCTTCCTCTGACCAGTCGCCACTGTGAGGGGAACTCTCCGATCTTTTCGTGTCTCAGGTTGTCTTCAAAAATAACCGTGGAGCCACGTTCAAACTCGGCCTGCCCATAAGCCGTGGCTGCCATCAGCGTAAGAGCGGCAAGGCTGATGACGCATTTCAGTAGAATATGATGCATGGTGTTTCCTTTTTTATATGGTAACTGTTCAGCAAATGTTGGTGCTCAAAAGAGCGATCTCTTGAATGCCGCGGAAAAGACCTGGATTCCGGCCTTCGCCGGAATCCAGTCCGAATTGTCGCGGACGAGCTGAATAGTTACTTTATATGAAGCAATACATGCACGGTTGGCACGTGCATCGGCTTGTTGGTTTTATGCCAGAGACGTCTAGAAATCCTCATCGTCATCGTCATGCCCAAACACCTCGTGCAATTGCGTCATGTACGGAGTTATGGCTTGAATATGCGATTCAGGGACGGATGCAAGCTGCCTTTTTGTCTCCGAGACCATCTGGAACACGGGGGAGTTTTCGAATGCCTGTCGTTTTTCCGGGCTCATGGATGCCATTGATCTCTCAAGCTCGGCAAAATGACCCATTCCGGAGGAGGCCATGTAAGCTCGCATGATGTGCGCGTATTGTTCCGCATAGGATTCCACGGAAGGATATCCGTTCCCCCGGACGATGTTCCGCATCTCGGAATTGCCGGACATAGCATCGAGCACCATTTGTTTGAATTTCTCGACATTCAAAATGATCATGTCATCTTCATCGTCGTCATGGTCGTCATCAAGATCGTCGAAATATGGAGTCAGCGCTTTGGTCGTCTTGATGAACCGCTCCATATCCGATGAGGAAAGGTTCATCGCGTAAGCGCCGCTGAAGACGAACAGCGAGACAAATGCGAATAGCACTACTTTTTTGACCATGGAAACCACCTCGATTTGGTTGAGGGTGAACAGGAGGCGACCGGAAGGAGATCAACTCTCGCTCCGAGCTGCAACTCGGCAGACGGGTCGTCGCACGCGGCCGGAAATGCATCGAAACATACCCAGCCGTCACAGCGGACTTGATCCCGCAGCAAATCCTGAGCCCCTAATTTCAAGCCTCGGTTAAGTCAAATCTGCGAGGAAGCGTCACTCATCAAAAAAAATGACAATCATGTTTTCTCCGAGGCTTGTGCCTGAAGCTCGGCGATTTGAGAGGTAATCTGACCGATTTCCGCCTGAATTGCCTGAATCATGCTGTTTTTCGTCTCCTCAGGCATGCTCTGACTGGCGGCGACGGCGGACAGTTTGCTCTCCAGCTCCTTCAGCCGTTCCTTCAGCGCCTCCAGCGGGTCGCTGGACGAAGAATCGACCCCGCCCCTGGCTTTGTGCATGTACTTCCTGAAGGCTTCCACGGCGTCATTATCGCCGTGGTCTTCGGACTGCGCGGCTTGCTGGGCCTCCCTGGCCGCCGACGAAATGCTCACGGTGTCGCCCCCGGCGGAAGATGAAACGCCCTGAAACCAGTCTGTTGCCTGAGTTTCCCGGACAACCGGCTGTCTCTCAAACTCCACTGCCCGCAAAAAATTCTGATAACCGTCTATGCGCATGACTCTCTCCATGGGAAATAGTTGCCGTGCGCGGTATCGAAGCAAAAGGCATGCCCGTGGCAGAGAAAAATTTGTGTTTCCCCCAACGATATCAGCTTGCTGATTCGGAAGTCCGTGTCCGTCCGTCAACTGAAGGCTTGGCGCTATACATGTTCGTGTCCGCCCGCTGGATGAACTGCTGGAGGGTTTCTCCGGGGCGATACATGGCCAAGCCGATGGAGGCCGTGATCCCGAGTTGCGTGGTGACCGAGCAGACCCGAGAGACGGGAAGGGTGCGCAGGGCGTCTTGAATACGGGTCGCGGCTCTTTGGGCCGCTTCCCTGTCCATTCCTGGAAGTAAAAGCAGAAATTCGTCGCCTCCCAGGCGGACAAAGATGTCGTAGTCGCGAATGATGCTTTGGATCGTACGCGCCAAAGCGACCAGGAGTTGGTCCCCGCAAGTATGGCCCAAGGTGTCGTTGACTTTTTTGAACCCGTCCAGATCGATGAACAGCAGCGCGACCGGCATTTTTTTGCGATGCGCGAACTCCAGGATTCGCGGCGCGTGTTTCATCAGGTAGGTCCGGTTGTGGCAGCCGGTGAGGTGATCCAGTGTGGATTCCCGTTGGAGTTTTTCATGTTCCCGGAGCGTGACCAGGGACCAGGAGAACATGTCGGCGAAGAATTCGATAAAATCGGTGGCCATTCCTTCATTGTAGCGCAGGGGATCGTCGTCTCTCAGGGTCAGGAAGCCGATCAGGTTGCCCGGGTGATACTTGTCCCAGAGTGGAAAGACGCATACCGAGCCGAGACAATCCCGCTGGCCGCGTGCTGTTTGGAACAATTCCCGGGCAACCGGAGCCTGGATCGCGATGTCCGCGACTGAGCCGAGCAGCGGATGCCTGAAGGACTCTGTCAGGCCCATCTCCCTGAGCACCCGTCGAAGAGAAAGCTGGGGTCGGGTGGGGATGGAATCGGGGAGAAAACCGGCGTACTGTTCCTGATCCAGGACGAGATGGATGTCCCGCAATTTGAGGCTGTCGCGCAACGTGGCCAGAAGTTCGGGAAGCTGATCCAGGGAGGTTATGGCCTGAATTTGAGAGGCGCAGAGCTTGAACTTGTGAAAGACGGATAGATTCTGCCTGTACAGTTCCAGGGTCTGCTCCAACCTTTCCCGCAGGCAGTGCGCGTCGGCCTGGTTCTGGGTATCGTGACAGCTCATGGAACTACCGCTGGGTCAGGGAGCCGACGAGCTCCAAGAAATAAGGTCCAAACAAGGTGGGGATGTGGCTGATAATTCTCTGAAAGGGACATTGTGTCGATGGTTTTAGTCCGCATGGGTGAAGACCGCAACATCGCAGGCCCATATCCTCTCGCCTCTCTGCGGTCTTGATCACCCTGAACACTCCTGATAGCCTGAAAATCTTGCCTTACCGCGCTTCCCGCGCAACCCAATCGCAACGTCTTCTTCACTGCGGGCATCATGGTCTTCAGCTCCCATATTTTCCTGTTCTATTTTCTGCCGCTGGCCCTGTTCGCCTATTATCTGCTGCCCCGGAGGGGCAAGCATCTTGGGCTGACGGTTCTCAGCTACGCCTTCTACGGCTGGTCCAATCCGCTGTTCGTCCTGATCCTGCTGGCCTCCACGGTGGTGGACTATTTCTGCGGCTTGATCATGGCCGGACGGCGGCCCTTTTTCGATCCGCGTCCCATACAGGAGTTGGATCCGAAAGACGCACGCTCTCGCGGCCAAAAAATCGCCCTGGCCGTGTCCATCCTGACCAACCTGTCCCTGCTGGGCTTTTTCAAGTATTTCAACTTCACCGTGGAGAACTACGACCTGCTCCTGGGCTGGCTGGGGCTGCACGGGCTGCAACTGGACACGGCCCTGCGGATCACCCTGCCGCTGGGGATCAGCTTCTACACCTTCCAGTCCATGAGTTACTCCATCGATGTGTATCGCGGCCAGGCCAAGGCTCTGCGCAACTTCATCGACTTCGCCTGCTACGTGTCCATGTTCCCGCAACTGGTGGCCGGGCCGATCATCCGCTTCCGGGAGGTGGCGGATCAGCTTCTGCACCGCGCCCACACCATGGAGAAGTTTGCCCGAGGCGTGGCCTTCATCAGCCTGGGGCTGGCCAAGAAGATCCTTCTGGCCAACCCCTGCGGCAAGGTGGCGGACACCATTTTCGACGCCGCGACCATAACCACGGTCCAGGCCTGGTACGGGGCCGCGGCCTACGCCTTTCAGATCTACTTCGACTTCAGCGCCTACTCGGACATGGCCATCGGCCTGGGGCTGATGCTGGGCTTTGTTTTTCCCAAAAACTTCGATTCCCCATACCTGTCCAAGTCCATCACGGAATTCTGGCGGCGCTGGCATATTTCCCTGTCCACCTGGCTGCGGGACTATCTGTACATACCCCTGGGCGGCAACCGCAAAGGCCCCCGGCGCACGGCCATCAACCTGGCCCTGGTCATGCTCCTGGGCGGGTTGTGGCACGGCGCGGCCTGGACCTTCGTGATCTGGGGCGCGCTGCACGGCCTGCTGCTGGGCTTGGAGCGGATCCGGGGCAAGGCCAGCTTCTACAATCGCCTGCCTGGCGGGATACAAATCGCGTTCACCTTTGTGCTGATCTTGATCACCTGGGTCTTTTTCCGATCCGCCGACCTGCCCTCGGCCCTGACTTACCTGGGAACCATGTTCGGCCTGGTCCAGGCCGGACCAGAAGCAGTCGCGGGTGCCGGACTGCTCAACGGCCTGATCTACCAGCCCTACTACCTGGGCACGTTCCTGCTGGCCGCGGTGGTCACCTGGTCCTGTCCCCAGACCTGGGATTGGACCAGAACCATCACTCCGGCCAAGGCGTGGGCCATCGTGGCCCTATTGCTGCTCTCCGTGGCCGTGCTGGCGACCCAGGCCTATAACCCGTTCATCTATTTCATTTTCTAGCCATGGCCGACTTTGACCTGCAACGCTCGCGAGAACAGACCGCCCGGGAACAGGCGGGCGTGACCCGGATATCCCGGACCACGGCCTGGCTGCTGACCCTGGCCCTGCTTCTGCTCATCGGCCTGGTGACCGCGAGCCAGCATGTCCATGACCTGCGGGCCGCTCTGCGCGGGGAACGATCCACCTGGCTGCCCCAGTCCCTGGAGATTTTCCGAGCCGTGCCCGAGGCCCTGGATGTCTTCCGCACGTCCGACCAGCCCTTTTTCTCACGGGTTCTGGCCGCCAACCGGCTGCTGCTGCGCGAGATGGGCGCGTTCGAGGACGACCTGGAGGACGCCTCCATTCTGGGGCAACTGGTCCGCCCCGGCATGCAGACTCTGCTGACCCGCCTGGGCGTGGGCAACGAACAGGCCTACGTGGGCCGGGACGGATGGCTCTTCTACCGGCCCGGCCTGGACTACCTCACCGGCCCCGGCTTTCTGGAGCCCCGGCAACTGGCCCGGCGAGCGGCCTCGGGCAACGAATGGCAGCCCGCGCCGCAACCGTATCCGCGCAAGGCCCTGGTGGACCTGCACCGGCAGTTGCGGGCACGGAACATCGAACTGGTGGTCATGCCCACCCCGGTGAAGCCCACGGTCCATCCGGAGATGTTCGCCAGGGGGCTGGACGGCACCGAGTCCCTGAACAATCCATCCTATTCCGATTTTATCAGTGACCTGGACCGGGCCGGAATCCTGGTTTTCGATCCGCTTCCGGGCCTGATGCGGGCCAAGGCCGAGACCGGACAACCTCAGTACCTTGCCACGGACACCCACTGGCGGCCCGAAGGCATGCACCACGTGGCCCGGGAGCTGGGCGATTTTCTGCTTCAACACGATCTGATGCCCTCGAGGGCTCCGACCGGTTTCCGAACCAGAGCCACCGAGGTCGCCCATACCGGCGACATCGCCAACATGCTGGAGCTGCCCCAGGGCAGTCCGCTGTTTCCTCCGGAAACCGTCACGTTGGAACAAGTCCTGGATGCCCGGGACGACTTCTGGCGGCCTGATCCTGCGGCCGATGTTTTGCTGCTGGGCGACAGCTTCACCAATATTTTCTCCCTGGAGCCCATGGGTTGGGGAGAAGCAGCCGGACTGGCCGAACATCTCAGCCTGGTCCTGCAACGTCCCGTGGACCGTATCGCCCGCAACGACCACGGGGCCTTTGCCACGCGGGAGATTCTGGCCCGGGAACTGGCCCGGGGCCGGGATCGCCTGAAGGGCAAGCGGGTGGTGATCCACCAGTTCGCGGCCCGGGAACTGGCCGTGGGGGACTGGAAGCTGATCGATCTGGAGCTGGGCGAGCCCTTGCCCTCGCTTTTTTTCCAGCCAGAACCCGACCAACCCCTGGAGGTCCGGGCCGTGGTCGCCGCCGCGTCCCCAGTCCCCCGTCCCGGCAGCGTGCCCTACGCCGACCACGTCCTCAGCCTGCACCTGGTGGACCTGGAGCACGACGGGGTCTTGCTTGTCGATCCCCAGGCCGTGGTCTATACCTGGGGCATGCGGGACAATGTGTGGACCCGCGCGGCCCGCCTGCGGGCCGGAGACGAAGTGACCATCCGGCTCAGGGCCTGGGCGGACGTGGCCGATGCCTACGACGGGATCAATCGCAGCGAACTGAATGATTTCGCCTTGCAGTTGGAAGAACCGACCTGGGGAGAATTTTTGGAATGATGAAATTGTGGACAGTGAAGAGTGGATGGTGGACTGAAGGAAAGCGGGCCGGAAATAATCCGATCGCAACGCAACATCTTTTTGAGACTCGTTATTCCTGGCGACTTCTGACAGCCGTGGTCAGCTTTTTTGTCTTGCTCGCCGCCGCGCCGCCGGTCCGGGCGGAAGATTCGTCAGCGATCCTTTTTTCCGAATCGGCCAGACTGGCTGGCGAGGCTCGCGAACAAGGCACCATGGCCGTTCAGGGGCTGGATGGCTGGCTGTTCTTCGATCAGGAACTGGATCATATCGCATCTGGGCCGTTCTGGGACGACCGGGCCGCCGAAGTCAGCCGAGCGGCCAATCCGGAATTCGCCGACCCATTGCCGGCCATTCTGGATTTTCACGCCCAGCTCCAGGCCGTCGGGGTTGAGCTGCTTTTGGTTCCTGTTCCTCCCAAGGCCATGATCTATCCGGATTTCGCTTCCCAAGCCCTGGCGGAACGCTTGGCGACGCAAGATACCCTGACGCGGCTGGACCCGGCGCACCAGGAATTTTATGATTTTTTGCGGAATTATGGTCTAACGGTGCTTGACTTGACCAATATTTTTCTCGAAGAACGGTTTGCCGATCGGGGCCCGCTCTACTGCCGCCAGGATACCCACTGGTCCGGCTTGGGCTGCGTCGTCGCTGCACGGGAAATTGGATATCTTGTCCGGGAAATGCCTTGGTACGCTGAGGTCACTGCTCAGCAGTTTGGTCAGCGATGGCAAGACGTGCAAATCAGCGGTGATCTGTGGAGTGCGTCGAGCAGGCCGGACCTGGAGCGGGAGATCGTAAACCTGCGACAGGTGGGGCGGGAGACGTCCTCGGGCCTTCAGCCCGTTGAACCGGAGCAAACCAGCCCGGTGATCCTACTCGGCGATAGCCACAATATAGTCTTCCAGGCCGGCGGAGACATGCACGCACGGGGCGCCGGGCTGGCCGATCAACTGGCCCTGGAACTCGGCTTGCCCGTGGACCTGATCGCCGTACGCGGTTCCGGGGCCACCCCGGCCCGGATCAATCTCTTTCGCCGGGCCCAGCGCAATCCGAACTACTGGCAGGACAAGAAGCTGGTGATCTGGGTATTCACGGCTCGAGAGTTCACTCATGCCGATGGGTGGCGCGTGGTACCCATCGCGCCGTGACTCGGCAATGCTTTTCGAGACAAAAGGTATTTTGGCAAATTCATCCGTAAATAAATTGAACCATCCTTCATTCAACTACGGACTTGACCAATTTTATCAACCAAACCAGGTAAACCATGCACCCAAACATATCGAGGCCAACCACCCTGACTCTTGTCATTCCCTGTTTCAACGAAGAACGGACCCTGGAGCATTGCATCGAGCGGGTCCAGGCCATTGCCGACGAAATGCTCTCATTGGAGTTGATCATCGTCGATGATTGCTCCCAAGATAATAGCGTGCAGGTTGCCCAGGAGCTTGCTCGACGGTTCACGAACATCCGGATACTCCGGCATGACAAAAACCAAGGCAAAGGTGCCGCCTTGCGAACCGGCTTCGCTCACGCCACAGGGGAATTCGTAGGGGTTCAGGATGCCGATCTGGAGTATGATCCGCAAGATTTCCGAAGGCTGATCTGCCCTCTCGTGGAGGGCAGAGCCGACGTGGTTTTCGGTTCGCGATACCTGTATTCTGGTGAACGGCGGGTGCTCTACTTCTGGCACAGCCAGATGAATCGGGTGCTGACCTTCCTCTCCAACATGTTCAGCGATCTCGGCCTGACGGACATGGAGACCTGTTACAAGCTCTTTCGTCGGGAAATCATTCAATCCGTGGAAATCCAGGAGAACCGGTTCGGTTTTGAGCCGGAAATCGTCGCCAAGGTCGGCGAAATGCGCTGCCGTGTTTATGAAATGCCCATCTCCTACCATGGCCGGACCTATGCCGAAGGCAAAAAAATTAATTGGAAAGATGGATTAAGAGCGCTTTACTGTATTCTTCACTACGGCGCACACAGGTCTCCGCTGCCCATGCAGTTCCTGGTTTACCTCTTTATCGGCGGTACTGCGGCGATCTTCAACCTGATATTGTTTCTGTCGCTCTTTTCTATCTTTTCAGTGAATATCTCGGCTATTTTGGCCTTTTATGGAGCTGCAGCCTTCAACTATTGGCTGTGTATCCACTTGTTGTTCAAGAAGAACATCCGCTGGAAATCATGGATGGAGCAACTGGTGTACTACCTTTCCGTCAGCGGTATAGCCCTGATCGATCTTCTCATTACTCGCGGATTGATGGCTTTGGATGTCGGGGTAATTGGAGCCAAGCTTTCCGCCTCCGCAATCGTCGTTCTTCTCAACTTTCTTGCCCGCCGCTTCTTAGTTTTCCCTGAGAAAAGAGTTGAGGATTGGAAATAGTCTTTCTTTAGATAACGGAAATGCTTCAACCCGAATCCAACCAGCCTGAAAAACGCTGCTGGATATACTACCTCGCTCTGCCCTGTTTCCTGTTGCTCCTGGCATTTTTTTTACGAACCAGCGGCCTCTCGCATGATCTGCATTTTGGTTCGATTTATCACCCCGATACTCCGAAACAGATTCGCGCCGTAGAACGATTCCTGGATGACCGTTTCTCCCGGCAGTATTACAGGGTGTGGCATAACCCTGATCTTGACGGATACCCTTACTTCAACAGCCACCTCGTCGAACATATTTATCGCGGTTACGCCGCTGCCAGAAACGCGCTGCTTTGGCACGTAGGCGTGCCCCCGGAACCATTCGTCCCCGACACGCTTTCCATCTTTTGGACCACCCGCATTTTCAATTCGTTGCTCTCATCTCTTGCCGTGGTCACCATCTTTTTCATGGCCGGCAAATATTTCGGGCTAGCTGCGGGATTATTCGCGGGTCTCCTTTTAGCCTTTTCTCCCGTGGATATCACTGTCAGCAATTATGCCATGTCCGACTCCACGGCGGCATTTTTCGCACTCCTGGCTGTTTTTTTTGCATTGCGCGTCATCGATTCGCCACGGCTGGTCTTCTATCTTGCTGGTACCCTGTCGGCCGCTTTTGCCTTTTCCGCGAAATACCATGCTGGCGCGGCTCTCCTTCCCATCGGTTTGGCCCATCTGCTTGCCTATCCCACGCCCAAGAGTTGGCTAACGTGGCAATTTCTTGCGCGTAGTCTTCTGATGCTCGTCTTTTTCGTCCTAGGCGTGCTGATCAGCACGCCATCGCTGCTCGTGTATCCAAGCGGGGCATTCCAGGATCTGCTCAATTTCATGGCCTACACCTCGGGTTTCGGCATGACCCAGGAGATGCGGGAGCTGCCTGTCTGGTCACGCTTTATCTTGGCCATGCGCATGAATCTTCCCTTGCTGGCGGACTATATCGGCTGGATTCCTTTGATGATGAGCGCCTCGGCAATGATTGCATTTCGAAACCACAAGCATTTCTGGGTGATCCTCTCATTACCCTTGTTTTTTATCCTGGTTGGATTGACCGCGAAGCCGTTAAGTCATCCGGACTACTTTACGGTAATCATTCCAATGCTGTTGCTAGCCTGCGCCGCGGTACTGCATCTGCTTTGGACCAGCGAGACAAAGAAGTACCTGACCAGACTGTCGTGCCTCGGCCTTTTTTGCGCATCGCTTTTTTACCTTGGCAACTACGCCTGGCATGAAGTTTTTTTCTTTCGCCATACCGACACGCGTCGCGTCGCGGAAACGTGGGCGCTGGACACACTGCCTCGTGAATTTCAACTCCATGCGGGCCCGTACACGTTTGCCCCAGGACCTTGGACGCACTCCGAAGAGCCACTCGAATACACGGCATTCGTCCGTTCAGATAGAACCTCAGAGGATCCGCCAGGCAAAACTCTTTTGCACGAGGTAATCTTCGAAAAGGGGAAGCTGTCTCGAGTGCGCAACATGGACATTCGCTTCCTTGTTCCCCCTGATAACAGCATCATGCAACCATGGTTCACCATGCCGGTCATGAATCGATATCCGGCATCCAGAAGGGACACCATGGTTCAGGCCCAGGTTCCGCATTTGGCGCGTTGCACGAAAACCTGGGAGCTGTCCCACGGGGAAACGGCCACGGCCGTGGTTGTCTCTGATGAGCCCCTGCTGCATAGCGTTATTTTTTTGCGCAACGACGAATCTCCTGCGGATGTTTCCGTACGATTCGGAGGCATTACCCGACACGTCATCCTGCAGCCTCACGAGACAGTAGCCTTGCGATTTGACTCGCCGAGGGCTATCCCGCTTTCTCGATCTCTGCGTCATTTCTACCGCATCAAAGTGGAGAGCCGTTTCAACCTGAACCCGATTCAGGTCGTTCTTGCCACATCGGAACGTGAAATCGCCCGAGAGTTTTATCTCGCAGGAGAATACCAAGCGGCCTTCGTCTCGTTCGATCGTCTCGATCAACCTACGCTCAATCTCTCCGAAAAGTTCGCTATGGCTCTGTCCGGGCTGGCCAGCGGCGCGCTGACCACCTCCGAAGCATCTCGAACCATTGGATTTGAGAGCCGGAAAAGCGCTTTATCCGGCTTGACGAGAATCCTCGGAGAAATGGATGAAACCTGGTTTTTCAAAGAATTCGGCATCGATCCGATGGTTGCGACTCAGATGAGCCCAGTCGCCGTCAACCCGCTCGAAGTGGTCACGAAACAGCTTTTGCTGCTGCGAGGGCTGATAGCCTCCCAGCCTGAGGTCCAAAACGCGTTCGTTTCGTCGTGGGCGATATTTTTCCATCGTGGCCGCGTATTGGAGGAAAGCGGCGAAATCGAGCAGGCGCTTCAAATGTACAAAGCTGCACATCGACTTGCCCCACGACGTATTGAACCATTCAAAGCACTGGATCGAATTGCCGGGCGCATCCCAGACAAAGATGAAGAACTTCGTCAAATTTTGGAACCATATCGGCTTTTCCGGGACATGCCTTCATTGCCGGTAAACATTCGTTTCACTAACGGGATCGGTATTGATGCCATCCAAGTCAACTCACTCGACCCGAAGATCGGTCAGCATTTTGAACTGCTCTTATCCTGGAGCGTCCCGCACCTCAGACCATCCCTCTACATGCTTGAGTATGTTGTTGAAATCACACATATGGACGAAGATATCACTGTTCAACGGGAAAGACGGCATTTTGTCAAAACGGTCCTGGAGCAAAGGGAAGGCACTCACCCTCCCCATCGGTTGCTGTTTAACTTCAATGAAAATCACCCCCCTGGCCGCTATTCCGTACGCCTCTCCTTGCAGATTCCCGCTCAGGATAGGTCAATAGGTATTCGACGACCGCGACATGCCCGTGGCGATAAGGCCGTCGAGTTGACGCGACTTGTTCTCACGATACCTTGAATATCCCACATCGTACCAACTTTCTTCGCTATTACAATATTTTTTAAACAGCTCTGTCGTCATCAACCTTTGCCCTGGAAATCACTATGCCCAGCCACCAGAAATCATTTTTTCGAACATCCGAAGGCAAGATCCTCATTCTGCTCCTCATTTTTGGGGCCGCGGTTCGGATTTACGGAGCCTGGTCTTTTCGCCTGAATTTGAATCTGGATGCCGGAGTCGTTGCGCTGATGGCCAAGCACATTTCCGAAGGGACTGCTTTTCCGATCTTTTTCTATGGCCAAGCGCACATGGGAAGCCTTGAGGCGCTCTTCAGCGCTCTGTTCATGAAGGTCTTCTCCATTTACGGGTTTGGAGCGACCCTGGGAACAGCCTTTGTTTCCTTTTGGGTCTTGCCAGTGGTTTACCTCTGGGCCCGTGACATCGGCGGCTCCAGGGCCGGATTGGCGGCCGTTGCTTTTGCCGTCATCGGGCCACTGGGCTTTTTTTATTACGGCGTCCACCCCAGAGGCGGCTACGCTGCATGCCTGCTTTTCGGCACCATGGCGCTGTGGATGAGTGCTCGAATCGCCTATGATACCTTGGAAAACGGTCGTTTGCCAGGTCAGACCCTCTTTCTGCTCGGAGTAATCGGCGGATTGGGCTGGTGGTCCAGTCAACTGGTTACGGCGGCCTTGATCAGTTCAGCGCTGCTGATGGTACTTGTCCTGGGCAGACAAGTTCTCTCCTGGAAACTGCTTTTGGGCTTGGCGGGTTTTTTTCTCGGAGGATTGCCATTCTGGGTTTACAACGCTCTGCATGGGTGGCCGACCTTCGCCTTTGGCGGTTCCTTCGGACAGATGGATTTTCTTCAAGGGTTGAGATTCTTTTTCGGAGAGCGGTTTCTAGCCTTGACCAGGTTGAATAATACGCATCCAGTGCATGCCATTATCGGTCTATTGGCGTATCTCTCCGTTTTTTTTGCGGGAATGGCAATGATGTTTCGCGCTTTTGGACGACATGATCGGCGTACCTGGATATCTCTAGCCGCCGTATTCCTGTTCATCACCGTATCCGCCGCGATTTTCAGCACATCACATTTCGCGGCCATCGGAGATTCCCGCTATCTTCTGCCTCTTGTTCCCTGTCTGGCGGTCCTGGTCGGGGCCATTTTCGGTTTAGGCTCTTCGCGGCCTCTTCTCCGCGTCGCAGTTTGGATGCCTTTGCTCGTTCTGACCATCCCCCAGTTCGAGGCCATTCCCTGGGCATCGAAGATTGAACAAAGCCAACGGGTAATGCAGGCGAATATTGAAGCACTAGGAGACTATCTGGAGGATCGCGGCTTGACGTCCGTCTACGCCTCCAATCAGCAACGCTCATGGAATTTCGCGCTCAATGAGCGAATCGTTTTCAGCGATATTTGGAATGATTTTTACCGGCCCAATGCGCAACGTGTCGAGTTTTCCAACAACATTGCGATATTCGGCAACTATGGAAACGTAGCTGTTTTTCTGGATATGACCGAGGGAAAGGCGACGAAAAGCTCTGTCGCTGGATTCACCGTCCACCATGATTTTCAGCCTCCCGACAATCAAATCATGGAGATTCCATTTGATGCATGGAAGTCCGTGACCGACTCCAGCGGGCAGGATATCCTGGAGACCATCGCCATGCCATTTTACCGCGAATCCTGGCCCAGCCCGAATAGACCCCATGAAGACTGGTTTGACGTTACCTTTCATGAGCCAGTCACTGTCTCGAAAATCCGGATGCTTTCTTTTGGATTGAATTTCTATCCTCGCTTTGTCCAAATCGAGGGAAAACGCCCGGGTGATTTGGAGTGGAGCGTATTGCGCGAAGCCTCGCCGTCCGGGCACTATTACTGGTCCGGTAGCAGACCGTACCCCTATGGAGAGCGGTATCGCCTGGAAGCCTCTTTTGAGCCGGTTACCCTGATGAAGCTCCGCATTGTGAACAAGGCTGACATTGCCCTACGCCGTGATTTTCGCTGGTCGGTGCAATTGCTGCAACTTTTCGGTCCAGCTGCAAGTAATCAAGCAACTGTTCCCTCGCTCAAAGATCCACTAAGGGATTCAATCGACGAGCGGGATATCTTGCCCGAGTTGATCGCGTTGCTTGCTGAACGAGACATCAGGTATCTGTATACGGACCGCTGGCCGGCCAATGCCGTCCATTTGGCCTCCAGGGGGACCGTTTGGACCCCTCTGGAGCCTGACCTTTTTCCAGAAAGCGAACATCCGATGTTCGTTCATGCCCAGAGCCGATATTTCTACCCACTGAACCCTGAAGAGGTGATGCTCTTTACTCCGCGAACAGCCTTGCTGGTTCGCAATGAAGATGTTCCCTTGGTCCTGCGCGGACTGACAATGGTTGGCCTAAAGATGCGTCAGACTGCCGTTGGCCCATGGACGTTTTTCGACTTTTCGCAGGAAGACCCTCTGGAACAAGAGATGGTCGTCGCCGGATTACGCTGGACGGGTTTCGGGTGCATCCCCGCACGGCTGCCGTCCAATCCTCGACGCATTCTCTCGGAGGAAGCCAAAGATGTTGCCTTTTTCTATCAGGACAACAACTGGACTACCGGGGATACCTTGTTCTCCGGTCTCGCTTATCAGACGACACCCGAAGACAGATATCTGACTCTTCGGCTGAAAGGCCCGCATCCCCACGGGTATGACGCCGCCTCCCTCGGCATACAACTCTGGGTGAACAACAGCCGCTTGCCATTGGTTCGGCAAAAGGAATTTGAGTTCACTTACTGGCTGGGCTGGGGAGTGAGCCGAATCGACGACCTGCGCATTCTATCCCGAACCTTCGTTCCCAAGGAACTTCATATCAACGACGATACCCGGACCCTTGGACTGATGGTCGATTCCATTTGGCTTTCAAATGAGCTTGGCGGCGCCGCGCCTCCGTCAGAACGCATGAGCGACATGTGACGCATTCACGCTACTCCACAGAAACCCATCATTCTAGAATCATCCATGAATCACCAATTGCACGCGAACATCTCATTCGCTGTTGCTTCATTTCTTGTTGCCTGTTGCGTTTCACTGACCGCTTATTTTTTCTTCAACCCTCCCGCCTTCCCCTTTCAACTCGATGCGGAGGGACTTCGGTTCATCATCTGGCCCTCGGAGACTCTGGCGGCTTTCCGCTGGCCCGTGCTTGCCTTGGTCGTGATTCTGAGCGTGGTTTCCTTCGGCATGATCCGGTATGCCAATCGCCAAGACGCTCAGGCTAAGGAAAATCTCTGGGGCAAAATTCTGGAGGTTTTCGTCCCGCTTGCTCTGCTTCCCTTGGCCTGCGTGCCGATGCTTCTCGCGGACATGTTGCCGCCCCTCATCAGCACGAACCTGCGGTTATTCGTTGTCCTGGCCGCATTTTCGATCTTTTTCGTCCGGATCACGGACGCTTTGCTGACGGTGGAAGGCATCAACACACGGTATCCCGTGGCTTGGGTCTGGACCATCTTTCTCCTGGCCACGGTCATCTTTGCGCATGGTGGATATCGTTTTTCAAAGCAGGTCGGCGAACATATCGGCGATGAAGGCCACTACCTCGTTCAAGCGCAAAGTCTCTACGAAGACCGTGATCTGGACATAAAAAACCAACTTTTCGAAGCTCTCGGGATCGGCGACCCGGCCAAAATAAACCGGGTCAATTTTCATATCCATCGCCATTCCAGCGGGGATGCCTTCCACAGCGTCCACCCCTTTGGCCTCTCGCTGCTCCTGGCTCCGTCCTGGAAGTGGGGACTGGGCGGGAGACACATCGTGCTGGGACTGATTTCCGGAGCCGGGCTGGCCGGCCTCTTTCTGCTTTGCCGCAGGATGGGGGCGGGGAATATAGCCGCCCTTTGCGCCGTCATCTCGCTGGGAGCCAGCATCTTCTGGAGCATCTACTCGTATCGTGCCCTTCCGGAGATACTCGCCGCGACTTTAACGATCTGGACCTTTTGGGCCATCGCGGTTCAGCGGGATCGTCCCTGGGCGAGTCTGCTGATAGCGGCGGCGTGCTGTGTATATCTGCCCTTCGCGCATACACGATTCATCCCGGTCAGCTTGATGGGAATCGGGCTTTACGGCTTGTTCGGGCTGCTGGGAGAGGAGCACCTCCGGGCCAAAGCTAGGCGGTTGGGGCTTTTCACACTGATCTGCGCAGCAGGATACGGGGGCTACCTGATGGTGCAGTCCCTGCTGTTCACCGGACCGGGCGAATATCCGATTCGCTCGACCCTGTTTTCCTACCCTTGGGGAGCGTGGGAAATCATTGTCAGTGATCGAGGCATCGCTTCAATTTTCCCGGTGATATACTGGCTGGCGGCCGCCATGGTCGCCTGGCTGGTGGTGGACAAGGACAACCGCCTATTTTGTCTTGGCATTATCGCAACGTTTTTTTCCTGCCTGCTGACTTCGGCCACGTTCTATTGGTATACCGGCGGCTCCAGCCTCCCCGGCCGGTATTTGATCGTCGTCGTGCCGCTGCTGTTCGTCGGAGCGGCGGTAATGATGGAACGCGTTTCCGTCATAACCCGCGCATGGTTTTTCTTTCTAACCCTTTTTTCCATGATGCTCCTCGTCCTTGTCTGGATAAACCTCTCCGCCGTTGATAGACACTTCATCCTACCCTTGCATTTCTTCAGCTCCTTTCCCCTGTATCAGGACATCTACTTCCCCCATGCGTCCTTTCGAGACGATTTTATAGCCGACAATCGGCTGGCAAGCATCCATGGCCTTGCCGCCTTGCTGTTGACCACCGCCTTGTTCGCCCTGAACAGGCGGCGCTGGCCGGTATCCCTTGCCGCCCTGATCCTGGTGCTCGGCGTCGGACTGACGACGCAAGCCCATTTTGCCCATGACCGATTCAACTTCCAGAGGTACATGGCCAACCTCACCTTCGACCCGCAGGCTGTCATCCAAAAAAAACGGGTTCATGAGGGACGTCCCTTTGTTTTGCGCCTTGACCCCCTTTTGATGCACGCCCACACGGGAACTAAGGTGACAAAGGATGGGGTCAATGCCTGGGGAGCGTTTCAGGGAAGAGACGACCGCGGTGAGCTTGCTTGGGGCAAATTTGTTCAGCTCTTTCCGGGGCGGTACGAGGTATCCTGTCATTTCAGGCTTGCGGACTGTGATGGGGAGGGCTATGTGGCCGAAATGGATGTTGCTGGCAGCTACGGGGAGGAGATCTTGGCCAAGATGCGCATTCCCTGTAATCCGGGGATATCCTCGGCCTCATTGCAACTGGACCTGGGTTCCTTCACCCTTGTCGAGCCCCGGGTTTTCTATCACGGCCGCGGCAGCATCGTACTGTACGAAATCCAAATTCGGGAAGTCCAGCATTAGGCGGCTTCCTGAGTTTGTTTTTGGGCGACAAGGAAGAGCGAACTACCGAATGGCATGGACCGGCCCGAGAGGATCAGTCTGTTCTCGGCCCGTACCATACGCAGCAACAGTCTGTTCAGCCACCCGGGCAGCTTCTGAAGGTCGGATTCCTCCTTGGCGCCGACCACCGATTGCAGGATTTTTTTCAGCAAGATGACAACAAAGAGGTGCGGGAGACGATATGAAGCCTGCGTGACCGTAAAGCCGGCTTCCTTGAAAAGTTGAACCGCCGGTTTTTTGCGGTACCGGCGCTTCGTGTGTACGGCCAAGTCGTGATTCCGGAAAAGGACCGGAAATGCCGGTAGGTTGACGATGCAGAGGCCGCCGGGGCGCAATGCGGAATAAAAGGCATGGACAATGTCCGCGTCGCTGGCCACGGCTGCGTGGTACAAAACGTCCAGGCTGATGATCACGTCGTAAGAATGCTCCTCCGGGACCCAGTTGTTCAAGTCCTGGCAGTAGACGTCGTACAGGTCGTTTTTGATGCAAAACGAGACGGCTTCGCGAGAGCGGTCCAGACCCTGAACATGCCCGTATGTGGCCGCAATCTGCATCATTCTTCCGGTTCCACAGCCTGCGTCGAGAATTCGGCAATCCGGAAAATTTGACGATTTCGTTCGGAGAATCGCTTCGACCAGCTCATGCAGTCCGCGGTACCACCAATAATCGTTTTCCAAAGCGTAGATCCGTGCATATTCACACTGAATCATGAAGCACTCTCTGTTTCGCTGAATTTTGGCTTTTGGCGGACTGCCAGTCAGACTCCAGGTTCGTGGCGTTGAACTACATGCTCCAAGAGTAGGACGCAAGGTCGACAAATCATCGTGCCACCATGAGCCGTGCAAAAATAACTGGACAGGTTCTTTCTCTTTCCTGTAGACGATGCCACGCCCACGTATGAGGCGTTCTTACTTCGCTCGTCCCGTGCGACGGTTTTGTCCGCAAACACGAGATCTAAAACGCGACAGACAGCGAATATCCTCATCCTTCTCGGAGCGGAGACAGTAAACGTAGCGATGAATTCACCCACTGATCATGCCGACGCAGGCATCGAGACCATCAAATGGCTCGATTTCATGGACAATACTGATGAACGAGGACGACTCACTGCCGTGGAAAGCGGGATCACCGTGCCGTTTCCAATCCGACGAGTCTTTTACGTTCACCAAGTCCAACCAGGGGAGGATCGCGGGGGTCACGCCCACCGGGACACGGATCAAGTCCTGACAGCGCTTGGCGGCAGCTTGGAACTCGTTGTTTCCGATGCCAGACGGCATCGCCGCATCCGCCTTGACCACCCCGGCAAGGGACTGTATCTGCCGCGCATGGTCTGGGTACGGATGTACGACTTCAGTCCCGGCTGTGCCTTTCTCGTTTTTGCCAGCACCCACTATGAGCGCTCCCGGTCCATCCGCACCTGGGCTGAATATCTGCTCGAACGAGGCGTCGCCTTCTTTGTCGAGCCAGTTCCGGCTGACCTTGAGCCAAGTTTTAATACTCAATGACCTCGTTCATTCAAACTCCCCCCACTGCGTCGCATTCATCACCTTCCCCGGAACGATCTTTCCTGGACTCCGCCCAATGTCTCGAAGGCGTTGAAAGTATGCGCGCGTTCCGGGAATGGTTCGAGGATTATCAGAAAAACCATCGCTTTCAGGTCGTTCCTCGCGGGCTGGACCAGCTTGACGGCTGGCATTTTCAAGAAGACAGCGGCAACTTGGTTCATCGGAGCGGCCGGTTTTTCAGTATTGTCGGGCTAGACGTGCGCACCAACTTCGGACATGTCCACCACTGGATGCAGCCGATCATCAATCAGCCCGAAATCGGTATTCTCGGTTTCCTGACCCGACGCATCGACGGCATTCTCCATTTTCTGATCCAGGCCAAGATGGAGCCGGGCAATGTCAACGGCGCCCAGATCTCGCCCACGGTTCAGGCTACGCACAGCAACTACACCATGGCCCACGGCGGAAAACGAGTTCCCTACTTGAACTGGTTTCTCGACAGCACCAGTGCGAAGTGTCTGGTCGATCAATTCCAATCCGAACAGGGTGCACGGTTTCTGGCCAAACGAAACCGGAACATGATCGTTCAGGTGCATGACGACGAGCCGATCGACATCCTGGACGGCTTTTTCTGGCTGACGCTTGGCCAGTTGTTCGCATTGCTCGAAGAGGACAATCTCGTAAACATGGATTCCCGCACGGTCCTCTCCTGCATCCGGTTCGCCGAAAGTGACCTTGGAGAGGTCAGTGCCGAAGAAAAGGGTGATTCGGCGTCGTTTGGAGTCGACGTTCTCGAATCCTTGCGGTGCGGGGATCGATTCGGACTGCACGATTTTAACGCCCTGACTGCCTGGCTGACCCGGATGAAAACGACGTACTCCCTCCGAATCCAGCGCGCCCCGCTAAACCGCGTAGCCGGATGGGTCTTTGACAACGGCGTGATCAGGCATCATCAAAATCGCTTTTTCACTGTCATCGGCGTCGAGGTAGCCATCGACAACCGCGAAGTGGGCGGATGGCACCAACCGCTGATCGAATCGGCCAAGGGAGGAGTCATCTGCTTCCTCTGTCAGAAGCATCGCGGCATCCTTCATTTCCTGGTCCAAGCCCGGGTTGAGCCCGGAAATTTCGATTGCCTGGAGATGGCCCCGACAATCCAGCTGACACCCAGCAATTACGATGCAAACAACCCCGAGCGTCTCCCTCCGTTCACCAATTTGCTTCTGGATATCGAAGGTGTCGTCAGGCGCTATGATGCCGTCCAGTCCGAAGAAGGCGGACGGTTTTATCAGGACCAGAACCGTTATCTGGTTCTGGAACTGGAACCTGGTCGGCCCATCCCGCTCCCTGCCAACTATGTCTGGATGACCATTCGGCAGATGAAAGAGTTCATCCGGTTCAACAATTTTTTCAATATCGAGGCCCGGGGACTGTTGTCTTGTCTGTGCCCCAAACTTCCAGCGCCCCGAGGGCGGGCAGTGTAAGTCGATCATGGATGTCCTGATTCTCGGTTTTTCCTCCATTATGAGGCGTCGCGTTCTCCCCGCACTGTTCTCTATTCCCACAATCGCCAAGATTCACGTGGCCAGCCGCTCAGGGGCTCCGGAGCCGGATCTGCCGAGAAATCGCTTGGGCCGCTTTTTCTCGGACTACGAAACGGCCTTGACTCGGTGTCCTCCCTGCCTGTGCTACGTTTCCCTGCCTAACAGCCTCCACGTTGTCTGGGTCAAGCGCGCCTTGGACCTGGGCTTCCATGTGGTTGTGGACAAACCCGCGACCACATCCCTGATCGATTCGGAAATGTTGGCCGACCGAGCTGCAAGGCAAGGCCTTTGCTTTGCCGAGGCCAATGTCTGGACTCATCACCCCATGGCTGAAGCCATCCGTAACGTGATCCAGGAGGACGGCGTGCCCCCCCAGGCCGTCCTTTCCGTTTTCACATCTCCTCCTCTGAATCCTGACAACTTCCGGTATAATCCCGAATTCGGGGCAGGAGCTCTGTTGGACCGAGGCCCCTATGCCGTGAGCTGCGGTCGATTCCTGTTCAACGCTCCACCGACGAGCGTGGCCTGTGAGGTGGTTGCGTCCACCCCCGGCGGCCTTGTCGATATCTCCTTCAGCACGACCCTAACCTATCCTGGTGGGGCCACCCTGCAGGGCTTCTTCAGCCTGGGAACAGTCTACCGCAACAGTCTCTCGGTCATCGCCGAACGGTACGCCTGCGACGCGGAACGGATTTATACCCCACCGGCGGACTACCGAGGAGCCGTGACCGTGACCCGGGGCAACACCCGGCAGGTCCTTGAGGTTGACGCCGCGGATTCCTTTTCGCTGTTTCTGCAAGAAGTCTTGCACAGCATTGAGACAAACACGGCCAACCGGTTTCAGGAAATCCTGCTCCAGGATGCCGCGGTTTTGGAAAAAATGCTCCAGGCCGCTGGACGCCGGGTCAGCCAACCACAAACGTAATCCAAGGAGATCCTCCGCAATGATAGAGTCCCCCGTGATCAAGGTCTGGGATTACCTTGAGGAGTTGGAAGAGGAAAAATCCGATATCCTCGAAGGCTTCCTGAAGGTATTACATTCCGGCCGTTTAATTCTCGGAGAAAGTGTCAAAAACTTCGAATCGGCTTTTTCGACCTACTGCCGCGTCGCCCATGGCGTCGGCGTGGACAATGCGACCAACGGCCTGTTCCTGGCCCTCAAGGCCCTGAACATCGGTCCCGGCGACGAAGTGATCACCGTCTCCAACACCGCGGTCCCCACGGCGGCAGCCATCGTCGCGGCCGGAGCGACTCCCCGTTTCGTGGACATTGACCCTGACACGTACCTGATGGACGTCTCCCTGCTGGAAGCGGCCGTCACGCCCAAAACGAAATGCATCATCCCCGTGCATCTCTATGGTCAGTGCGTGGACATGACTGCGGTGGCGGAGATTGCCTTAAAACAAGGGCTGCACGTGGTGGAGGATTGCGCACAGGCCCATGGCGCAATGCGGGGAGGCAAAAAAGCCGGGGCTATGTCCGACATGGGCGTTTTTTCCTTTTATCCTACCAAACCTCTGGGCGGGTACGGTGACGCGGGCATGATGGTCACCGACGATCCGGCCCTGGATCGCAAGCTTCGCCGGTTACGTTTCTACGGCATGGACACAGCGTATTATTCCGAAGAGCCGGGCTACAATTCTCGGCTGGATGAAATCCACGCGGAAATCCTGCTGCGCAAACTTCGTCGTCTGGACGGATACATTGCCGCGCGTCGCGCCCTTGCCGAACGCTATGATCGGCTTCTTGCGCATACTTCCGTGAAGCTGCCCACGACCCTCCCCGGCAATGAACATGTCTCCTACATCTATGTCTGCGCGCATCCGGAGCGGGACCGGATTATCGCTGAACTCAAAAAGCGGGACATTTTGGTGAACATCAGCTACCCGTGGCCGATCCATACCATGCGGGGGTTCGCCCAGTTCGGATACCAGGAGGGCGACCTGCCGCAAACGGAACTGGCCGCCACCAGGATATTCTCCCTGCCGATGTACCCTGCGTTGACCTTCACGGCTCAGGACAGGGTCTGCGCTGCGTTGGGTGAAATCTTGAAGGAACCAGTGGTCTGGGAGTAGAGCAAACGGCTGGCAACAATGAAAATATCCATTTGCATTCCCGTGTATAACGGCGCTCGCACCATCGAACGGTTGGTCGAGGCTGTGGACCGCGAACTAGCGGGCCAGGACATTGAGTTCGTCCTGGTCAACGACGGCAGCAAAGATGACAGCGAGAGCGTATGTGAACGGCTGGCCCGGTCCCGAACCAACATGCGCTTCATCTCCTTGCGCAAAAACTTCGGTGAACACAACGCTGTTATGTGTGCTCTCAATCATATCACCGGTGACTGCGCCGTGATCATCGACGATGATTTTCAGAACCCGCCAGAGGAAATCATCAAACTCGTCGAGGAGTTGGAGAAGGGCTACGATGTGGTCTATTCTCGCTTCGAATCAAAGCGGGACAGCATTTTTCGCAATCTTGGAAGTAAGTTCAACGACATGACCTGCACGTGGCTACTGAACAAGCCCGTTAATCTCTACCTTTCCAGCTTCAAGGCCATCCGACGGGAGGTGGTCGAGGAGATCATCACCTACCAGGGTCCGTTTCCGTATGTGGACGGTTTGATCCTTCGAGTGACCAGTAACATTTCCACCGTGCGTGTCCGCCACGACAAACGGGAAGAAGGGCGGTCGAACTACACGCTGAAAAAACTGATCTCCCTGTGGCTGAACATGTTTATCAATTTTTCCATCAAGCCCTTGCGGGTCTTCACCGTGATGGGCCTGGGGATTTCCCTGATCAGCTTGTTGCTGATCATCTACTTCATTCTGGAAAAGCTGCTGCGTCCGGAAACCAGCCAGGGATGGGCTTCGATCATGGTGGCCATCACTTTTTTTTCCGGGATACAACTCCTGTTTTTAGGCCTGATCAGTGAGTATCTGGGCAAGCACTACATGACCACGAACAAGGCTCCGCAATGGACCATCAAAAAAAACTTGCCCTGATTCAGTTTCTGACCTTCAATGTCATCGGCGTGGTGAACGTGGCCCTGACACTGGCGTTGTACTTTTTGCTGGTCGCCATGGGCTGGCACTATTTTTTGGCTTTGGCAGCGGAGTACGCCTTTGGTATTTGCTTCAGCTTCTTTATGAACAAACGGTTTACTTTCCAGTTGAGAAGCAAAGCAACGTCAGCCATGTTCGGAAAGATGATCGGAACCTATGTCTTGCTATTTCTTGGCAACCTTGCGTTGTTAGTTTTTTTTGTAGACGTCCTTGAAATCAATCCTTACCTGGGGCAGATCATTGCCTTTGGCTCTCTGATGGTACTCGCCTTTCTCATGCAAAAGTTTTATGTATTTCGGGTAGCTCACACACATCCAAACCAGCCGTCATGAATTCCGATTACTTGATGAGCTCTCCGCTCACTTCAACCGCACATGAATAAATCGTCCTTTATGGAGGTACAATGCTCTCATTTCGTCGTCTTTACTTGCCTTTCAACGCACTTATTGTGTGCGCACTCTTTTTTTGCATCGTCCACCTTCCGCTGAACGCATTGGCGGTCAAGCTTGATTCATCCAACGCCACAACCAAATCCACACAAGATTTCGATTTCGGCAACAACAATCCAAATGTCTACGTCAGCATGGGCGACAGTATCACCTATGGTGCCGGTGTTCCCTCGATGCAAAGCTACCCATCGATTCTTCAGGGTTTTCTCGGCAAGACGGTGATCAACGAAGGCGTCTCGGGCAGCAGAAGCTCGCTGGGCGTAGCCCGAGTGAACGACATTCTACGGAGATATACGCCGGGATATCTGCTCATTCTGTACGGTGTGAACGACATCGGCGAACGACATAACGATGATATTCTCGAGGATCTGCGGTTCATGGTTCATGCCGCCAAGGTGAACCAGACCATCCCGGCCATCGCCACATTGACGCCCGTCTTCGGGGAGCGAGGTTGGAAAAGGGACGGAGTCATTGACCTAAATCATAAAATTCGCGCCATGGCGGCAGAGGAGAGCATCCTCCTGGCCGATCTTGAAGAGGCCTTTGCCTGGGATGCCTCACTGATCAGCAGCGAGAACGGGATACACCCCACGAGTCAGGGATATAATCTGATCGCGAAAACCTTTTACGAAGTGTTGGAGGAGGAGCAGCCCGGTTCTTCGGGCGGCGGTGGGTGCGTCGTCGGTGGAGGGAAAGGGAGCTATGACTTGCTGGTCTTGATGGGTTTGCTGGGACTGTATGCCGCATGGAGCGTTTCAATACGCAAACGTCGTCCAGCCCGGGGTCCAGGCGAAGCTGCCCCGAGTCATTGAGCAGTTCCCCCTTTTTTTACTTTTCAAAAAAAAGCCAGTGCCGGATCAAGACCCGCCACTGGCTTTGCTTTATGGAAAATATCCCGTTCCCGTAGGAACGGGGTCGATTAAAACAATGTGTAGATAAACGGGGCCGTGGCCTGGCCGACCACGATCAACATCCCCATGGCCAGGAAGACCAGAACCAGAGGGATGATCCACCATTTTTTATGCTGCATGGCGAATCCGGAAAATTCTCGCAAAAGATTTAAGAGGTGTTTGAAAAATATCATCGGAGACTTCCTTCTCTTTTCATTAAAATGTGTGCTTGATCAGAACGATCGACGCGACAAAAAGTCGGTTAATCCAGGACGTAGTCCTTGCGCCAATCGTCGGTTTCCTTCCATTCAGGCTGGTCCTGCTTGCTCAGGATATAGGACTCCAGCACGAGATAGTCCATTTCCGTGCGCATGAAGCAGCGGTAGGCGTCCTCCGGGGTGCAGACGATGGGTTCGCCCCGGACGTTGAATGAGGTGTTGATGATGATCCCGTATCCGGTCAGATCCTCGAAGGCCTTGATGATGGCGTGGTAGGCCGGGTTGATGTCTTTGTTCACGGTCTGGATGCGGGCAGAGTGATCCACGTGGGTGATGGCCGGGATGTCGGAGCGGGCTTGGTTGATCTGGTCGTGCAGGTTGAGGCTCGTTTCCTTGGGCGTCTGGATCTGGCGATGCTTTTGAACCTGAGCCACCAGGAGCATGTACGGCGAGGGCCGGTCCAGCTCGAAAAAGTCGTTGACCCGCTCTTCCAGGCAGGACGGGGCAAAGGGGCGGAAGGATTCCCGGTACTTGATTTTCAGGTTCATGATGGACTGCATCTTGGGCGAACGTGCGTCGCCGATGATGGAGCGGTTGCCCAGGGCCCGAGGACCGAATTCCATTCGACCTTGAAGCAGGCCGACCACGTTTTCTCCGGCGATCAGCTCGGCAATGCGCTTGGCCCGTTGTACCGGGTCCGGAACGTATTCCGCTGTGTAGCCGTTCTCGGCAAGGAATTTTTCGACCACCTGGTCAGGGAACGACGGGCCGTAATACGACCCGCGCATGGCGTCCTGGCCGGGAACCATCCGGCGCTCTCCGTTCTTGCCCATGTGCCAGACGGCCAGGGCCGCGCCCAGGGCTCCTCCGGCGTCGCCGGCGGCCGGCTGAATCCAGATGTCCTCGAAAATCCCCTCCCGCAGCAACCTGCCGTTGGCCACGCAGTTCAAGGCAACGCCTCCGGCCATGCAGGCGTACTTGCAGCCCGTTGCCTCCCGGGCGTACCGGGCCATGCGCAGGACGATCTCCTCGGTGACCACCTGGATGGAACTGGCTAGGTCCATTTCCCGCTTGGTGATCTCGCTTTCCGGACTACGCGGCGGGCCGTCGAACAGGACGTCGAAGCGCTTGCTGGTCATGGTCAGACCGTCCAGGTAGCCGAAATAGTCCAGGTTCAGACGAAACGAGCCGTCTTCCTTGAGATCCAGCAGGTTGTCCAGGATCATGTCCCTGTAGACCGGCTCGCCGTAGGGGGCCAGACCCATCAGCTTGTACTCGCCGGAATTGACCTTGAATCCGGTGTAGTAGGTGAAGGCCGAGTAGAGCAGCCCCAGGGAATGAGGGAATCTGAGTTCCTTGAGAATTTCAAGCCGGTTGCCGCTGCCTTTGCCGATGGTACTGGTGGCCCATTCGCCCACCCCGTCCAGGGTGAGCACGGCGGCTTCTTCATAGGGCGACGGGAAAAAGGCGCTGGCCGCGTGGGATTCGTGGTGTTCCGGAAAGAAAATATCCTGGCAGTCGCAGCCCAGACGCTTCAGCGCGGACTCGATCTGCATCGGGATCCAGAGCTTCTGCTTCAGCCACAGGGGAATGGCCATCACGAAGGACTGGACGCCCCTGGGTGCGACGCCGAAGTAGGTTTCCAGGATGCGCGAAAATTTGGTCACGGGTTTGTCGTAAAACGCAACTCCATCCAGGCCGCAGCCTTGAATACCCGCTTCCTCCAGACAGAATTTGACCGCGTTGAAGGGAAAGTCGGAATCGTGCTTGATCCGGGTGAAACGCTCTTCCTGAGCAGCGGCGATAATCTTGCCGTCCCGAATTATGGCCGCTGCGGAATCGTGGTAAAATGCGCTGATGCCGAGAATCACAGCCATTAGAATTGCCTCTTGAAGTGGGTTGCGTCGAAGGGAGTCTTCCGATCTTCCCAGTAGGTACTGGCCTCTGGCTGCCACTTGCGCTGGAGGGGATCGCGCCCCAGGAATGTGATGACCAGACGTCCGAATGTAAAAACGATGTAGAACATGGGCACCAGGAGAATGTAGGTCAGGGCCGTGCCGACGAACTGCCCCAGCCAGGCCCCGAAGCGTTCGAAGCCGCTGACGATGGTCGGGGAAAACAAAAACCCGAACAGCAGCAGGCAGGCCAGAAACCAGATGATTCCGGCGATGATCCGATGACCAAACAGAAAATATACAATGGTTCCGGCCAGGGTCATGACCGCGATCTGAACCAGGACGCGAACCCGGCGGTGGGTTGCCGGGGCGGTGGGGTCGATGGCCTTGCACGCCGTGTCCTGTCGTGCCGGGTCGGGTCGGGAGTTAGTGGTCATGGTCTGCCTTCTGGCTCATCTCCTGGATGAGCGGGGTGAGGGTGGCAACGATTTCCCGTGCGTAGATCTGCGAGCCTGTGTCGGTAACATGGATGCCGTCGTAAAAATAGGTCAACGGGTTGGCGGTAAAGTCGGCGTGCTCCTCCAGCCGTTGTTCTAAATCCACGAGGGGGACGTTCATTGAGGCAGCCACGGCGCGAATGGCTTCGTTGAATCGCTTCTGGTTGAGACTGTCCACCCATTCGGGAGTCAGCTCGGTGGTCACCTCGGCTATGGGCTGGGTCATCAGGACAGGCTGAGCGCCGAAGCTTTGAACCATGGCCACGAAGACCTTCAGCCTGTCGGCGAACGGTTCCGTAGCCACCAACGCCTCGGCTGAAGAGGTGACCATCTCCACCTGACGATTTCGCGACAGCATAGATACGGCATACAACGACGAGAATGCCCAGTACTCGACTTCGCGCAGCAAACCAAAAATATGCGACCGGGTGCTCAAGTTCAGCAGGAACCATTTGATTTGCCTGCTTGTGGTGACCACTTCGCCGCTGCGAGTGAGGTAGCTTGGATCTTTGGCTAGCAGCCCATGATCGTTGATGGCGTGCATCATCACCACGATATCCGGTTTGTCCAGCACAACATGGTTGAAGTAGTTGTTGATGGTGTCGTGGGTGGTGTTTCCCGAGCGAGCGGCGTTCAAAATGTTCACGGAAACGCCCTGCGCGAGCAGCAAATCCGAGACCATTGCCGAAAAACGTAACTCGGGGCGGACGTACCGGCATTCCGTTGTTGAGCCGCCGAGGAAGGCGATGGTCAGGTCCGGTTCGTCAAACTGATCCACGGGCAGGATGTAGCCACGCTCATTGGTCCGGAAATCCACGAACGGGTCGCCTGGGTCGAGCCAGGCCCGATTTAGTTTCCGATCCATTAACGGCGTGAGCAGCCTCAGATCGATCACCTTCGCGGTATGAGTCCTGTGGTACGGATTCTCCCAGATCAGCCGCAATCCGAACTCCATGACGCAGGCGGCGATCAAAAAGGCAACCAGACTCAACGACAATTTCGCGGAAAAAGTGGACATTGAGGTAACCTTAAAAAATGATAAAGAGGAGGATTTCAAGAAACGGCCGAGGTCAATTTTGTTGTACTGACTTGGAACGAGAGTACACAATCCTTGTCGGAACGCCCATAACAACAGTGAAGTGGGACAGATCATTGGAAAGCACGGCTCCAGCACCGATGATGCAACCCTTGCCAGCGCACACCACATAGCAACGCAAGAGGGGAGGAAGACGTGTCGTTGATGCTGGGTCGTACAAAGGGGGGGGGTGAGAGGTGCCTGGAAGTTGGGTTGGTCATTCTTTTTTGTGTACGTGCCGCAGCCAATGCGGACACATTAGGGCTGGTTGCCTAGAGCGTTTGCTTCGGGTAAGGAGCGAAGTGTCAGTCCGCTACGCAAAGCAAACGCGTTAACATCGCTGGCCATCTTCTTCGTGGCCCACACCGGCGAACTGACTTCGCCACGCAAAACAGCTAACAATGCCAGAAAACGAATCAGAATACAAGATTCACTACGGTCGTTTTACCGGAATCGCTGGATAATGCCCTCACCCATAGCCCATCTTGCCGCCGGCGCGGCCGTTGCTACCGGATTCACCCGCAACATCGACGATCCGGCTAAACGTCGCCAAATCTGGGTAGCAGCCCTTTTTTTTTCCCTTGCTCCAGACCTGGACGCCATCCCCGGGTTTATTGCCGGAAACATGGCACTCTACCATAATCAGATCTCGCACAGCATTTTTTTCGGCACCGTGGCCTGCTTTCTCGCCACGGGCATTTTTGGAATGTTGTTCGGGCGGTTTCTTGACTGGTGGAGTTATCCACGTTTAACTTCGATAGCTTTGGTTTCCTACGGCCTGCACTTGGCCATGGACGCCGCGACCCTCGGGCCTGGGGTAAAATTGCTGTGGCCATTTACAGATGAACGCTTTTCCACGCCCGTAAGCATTTTCTACGGTGTACGCCACTCCGATGGCCTCTTCTCCCCGCATCACCTGATAACCCTCGGCACGGAACTGGCGACTATCGCTGGCTTTCTGCTGATAGCACATTTTTATTTCCGACGACGGCCTCGGGCTTTTGCGACTGTTTCCTTGAAATAGTGACCAGCTTCTATGACACACCCTACGCTGTGTAACCCTGAACAATATACCTCAGGCAGTCCATTGGAATAAACAGGCAACACTGCTACTCGCTCTGGGACAAGCTGTAAACACCTTGGAAATCCAAAAAATTTAAACAGAGTAATAAGGAGAAGCCTATGCTGGCGTGCCGCCGTTCCCAGCACCTTGCTTTATACCTCGAAAAATTCACGGTCCTCTTGATCCTCTTTGCTTTTTTCCTGGTCATAACTCCATTGAGTGCACGGTCATCTCAACCCACCGGAGATCCTCTTACCGCCACGGCGAAGGCCGAGCATGACTTCGGCAGCAACAATCCAGATGTCTACGTCAGTATGGGCGACAGTATTACTTATGGTGCCGGAGTTCCTACGACGCAAAGCTACCCATCGGTTCTTCAGGGTTTTCTCGGAAAGACGGTGATCAACGAAGGCGTCTCGGGCAGCAGAAGCTCGCTGGGCGTGGCCCGAGTGAACGACATTCTACGGAGATATACGCCGGGATATCTGCTCATTCTGTACGGAGTGAACGACATCGGCGAACGACATAACGATGATATTCTCGAGGATCTGCGGTTCATGGTTCATGCCGCCAAGGTGAACCAGACCATCCCGGCCATCGCCACATTGACGCCCGTCTTCGGGGAGCGAGGTTGGAAAAGGGGCGGAGTCATTGACCTAAATCATAAAATTCGCGCCATGGCGGCAGAGGAGAGCATCCTCCTGGCCGATCTTGAAGAGGCCTTTGCCTGGGATGCCTCACTGATCAGCAGCGAGAACGGGATACACCCCACGAGTCAGGGATATAATCTGATCGCGAAAACCTTTTACGAAGTGTTGGAGGAGCAGCAGCCCGGTTCTTCGGGCGGCGGTGGGTGCGTCGTCGGTGGAGGGAAAGGGAGCTATGATTTGCTGGTCTTGATGGGTTTGCTGGGACTGTACGCCGCATGGAGCGTTTCAATACGCAAACGTCGTCCAGCCCGGTTCAACCAGCACCAAGCCCAGATGAGCGCAAGGCCTGAAAACACCCAGGCCCAGGCTGGCTGACGGTATTGCCGTATCCCGGCGACCAGAACCAGCATCGCGCCGCGGGGGGGGCAGGGGGCTCTGGGTACAAAGGCGAAATACATCGCCACTCCCGCAGCGGCATGGGCTACTGGCGACGGCACAGGGTCATGGCTCCGTTGAACAAGGCAGGATATATGCCGGTTAGCGCAACAAGCCGTGCTCCCGGTACCACCGGGCGGTTTCGGCCAACCCCGCCTCCTCGGACCACTTAACCCGGTATTCCAGGACATCTTGCAATTTGCGGGTGTCGAAGGAGCGGTCCTTGGTGTAGAAGGCCACCCGCCGCTTGTAGAGAGGCGGCTCAATGCCCAAAGGCTTGCAGACCGTCTCGCAAACCGCGGCCAGAGCGAAAAACGGCCAAGCCGGAAGGCGAACCACACGCAGTTTTTTTCCGAAGGTATCGGCCACGATGCGGCCCATCTGCTCCAAGGTAACGGCCTGGGGGTTGCCGGCGATGAAAACCTCCCCCAAGGCCGCCGGATGGACCGCGGCCTGGATCATGATCTCGGTGAGATCCTCGACGTGGACCAGGTGGTAGAGACTTCTCCCCTTTCCCAGCAGCGGATAGACGGGGCCGAGAGCCAGCTTGAACAGCTTCAGCAGCCGCGTGTCCCCGGGCCCATAGATGGCGCACGGGCGAACGACCGCCAGAGGCAGACCGCTTTGGCCGGCATACTCCCGGATCCAGAGTTCCGCGTCCGCTTTGGTTTTCTGATACATGTCCTCGGGATCGAAGGGATAGGACTCATCCGCTGGCGGGCGGGCGATATGGCCGTGCACACCGACCGTGGAGACATGGACGAACCGCCGAAAGTTCGCTTGACCGGCCACGGCTCGAGCCAGCAGTTGCGTGCTGTCCACATGCACCCGGCGATAGAAGTCATCCGAAACCTTGGCTTGCCTGTAGGCCGCGGCCACGTGGATAACGTAACCGACCCCCTCGCATGCCTGGGTAATCGTGGTCGGGTCAAAGACATCCCCGCGAAACCAGGTGATGGGCAAATCCTCCAGGTGCTCAATCCGGGAGGAAGCCCGGGCGATGGCCCGTACCTGCGCACCGGCCTGAACCAGTTTTCTGACCAGCAGGCTGCCGGTAAAACCGGACGCTCCGGTGACCAGCACCGGAGTCTGGGCAAGAAGTTCGTTAGGTTGCATGGTGAGTCCTTTTTTCAGGTCCGTATAAATTCCGCGATGACCGGTGAGCCGTAGGCTTTGGTCAAGCCAAGGCCGCGGCACACGCCCTCCAACACTCTGGACAACGGGGCGAAGCGCAAGGCGCGGTGCAGGGCCATGGGCAGGAAGAACTGCTTTTGCAGGCTGCTCAGAGTAAAACCATTTTCAACAAAAGCCTTCTCGACTTCCGCGTGGGTGAAGGAACGCCAGGTGCGTGTGTTGCCCTCCAGCCGTTTTTTGGCGGAAAACAACGCCGGCGCAATGGAGTTCACGCTTTGGGACGTGGGGTAGTCGATGATGATCCGGTGTTTGGCGAGCCGGCACAGTTCCCGGGTCAGATCCTGCCACTCGTCGCAATGGGTCAGCAGGCGGAAGCAGAGCACAATGTCGTAGGCGCGATCCTCCACGGGCATCTCGAGAATGTTTCCGGTGAGAAAACGGCACCCGCCCTTATGGAGTTGCGCCTGGATCCGCTCAGCGCAGACAGGGTCGCTGCCGTGCACCGTGACGGAGAATCCACGGGCGCACATGGGAATTGCCAGTTGCCCATGCCCGCCTCCCACGTCCAGAATGGATGCCTTGGCGGCGTCCGTCAGCAACTCCAGAACAATGGATTCCTGAACCTGAAGCATCCAGGCCCCCACCGGCCCGGCAAAACGTTTGGCATAGTCGCCGGAGGCGGTTTCAATGTCTGGAGCTTCGTGCATGGTGTTTGGCGGCATATATGCTGTTTCAAGGAAGTCTGATCGGTAACAGGCTCGAGTGTTCGAGTTTTCCCGGTTCCGAGGATGTTCATGTCAAAGTGGGGTGGGCGGTCGGGTGCAAACGCTCGTGGACGAAAGACGGCTCTTTTGCCTCCATGCTCCCTCCCCCGGTCGAATCGTTCCTTGTAATCTTAGGTGGAAACGTATAGAAAGGCAAATTTGTCGTATGCCCGCCAAGGTGACCATCAGGCCACTTGCCCATATTATCCCGATCCAACAGCCTTCGTTCCGTCCGAACCTACTATGATGACGCCCCCATGACCATTGCCGACACGCACGTCCATATCTACCCCTTCTACGACCTCGAAGCGTTTCTGGTTCATGCCTGCCGAAACCTGGATCGGTGCTCCGATCCACTGCGCATCGGAGCCACCAGCCAGTCCTTGCCGACTCGGGTGCTTTATCTGGCCGAATCAGCAGGTTGTTACTGGTTCCAAGAAACCGTGCACGGTCGCATCGCACCGCCCCGGGGCTGGACCCTCAGGCTTGGAGAATCCGCCCGGTGCGTGACATTCTTCCATGCTGAACACGGCGAGGTCCACATCGTTCCCGGACGTCAAATGGCCACCGCGGAACGCCTGGAGGTCCTGGGGCTGGGCATGGAAGCCACGGTGCCGGACGGACTCTCCCTCCGCGAAACGTTGACTCGGATCGAAACGGCCAGAGGTACGGCCGTTGTGCCCTGGGCGGTGGGGAAATGGCTTTTCAGTCGGGGGCGCGCAATCGAAAGCCTCTTGCACGGCTCGTCTCCGGATTCCTTGCTCCTGGGAGACTCCGCAATGCGTCCGGCTCCAGGCCCATTGCCGCGGTTGATGCGTCTGGCTGGGAAACTGGGCTTTGGCGTGGCCGCCGGATCAGATCCCTTGCCATTGCCCGGCGAGGAGCGACTCGTTGGCACCTTCGCCGTCTTCACGAAAGCGCGATTCTCCCCGGATTCACCGGCTGGCCTGCTCCGCGCCCTTTTTCAGGATAAGCCCCCCCATGCCGGCGGCCAAATTGTCGGCCATCGGCGAAGCTACGGCAGCGTCCTGCTCAAGACGATTCAACTGCGGTTCGCAAAAAAAACACCTCATCACAAAGGGCATGCACAACAGGACCAGAGCCATTCCAACCATGAATAACTCCATTTTAACCCGTTTCAGTTGTCGCGGCGCGTTGACCTTCGCCGGGCTGGCTCTGGGCGTATTCCTGCTGGCCGCGGTGGGCATCCGGTTCGCCGTAGCCAAGGCCGGGCTGGACCACCTGCCCGTGACCACGGACGAGGCCATCGTCGTCTTGATGGCCAAGCAGATCCTTCAGGGGGAGCTGCCCCTTGTAGCCATGGCCCAACCCTACCAGTTCCCTCTAGAATCCTACCTCATGGCACCCTTTGTCGAGCTCATGCCCCGCAACGCCTTTGGTGCCCGATTTCTTTCCTTCATTGCCGGGGGACTGACACTGGGCCTCCTGTTGGGGATTGCCTGGAAGCTGGCGCCAGCGGGTCGCAGATGGCCCATGGCGGCCCTGATCCTCTTCCCGTCAGCCTACTTGCTGATGATCCAGCTCGGCTACTCCCTGCCCCACAACAATTCGTCGCTGGTGATGTGTCTCGCCAGCGCACTGCTGGCCATGACCATCCCGACACGTCCATCGTTGCGCAGTGCTGGCCTTGTCTTTCTCATCGGCGCACTTTGTGGCTTGGCCTTTACCAACAACATGGTCGTATTGAGCCTGATTCTCCCCATTGGCATCGTGGCCCTCACGCGAGCCGGACTCAAAGGCCTCTTCGCGCACCTGCCGCCATATGCCCTGGGCCTGGGCCTGGGCCTCATTCCCTACCTAGCCGGTATGTACCTGCTTCCCGGAGCCCAGACCGCGGTGGCCGGAACCCGGGCTCTCTCCGAGGGGCTCTCCCGCATCTGGTCACCAACGCTGTCCTTCACCCTGCCCCGCGGCATGGGCGTTGATCCCACGACATTCCCGGATACCACGAACCTGCTCGGCTTCGGGGAGGGGTTCGCACTGACCATGACCGTGTTCTTCTGTCTAGTTCTGCTTGGAGCCACGGCATGCAGTATCTGGAAGATCGGGACGCAGATGGCCCGAGGAGCCTGGCCGGTTCTGGGTGGGACCGAGATCTTCGTCGGCACGGCATGGCTGACTCTGGCCGCGTTCCTGATGAGCTCGCGAGCAAACGGACACTCCTTTCGCTATCTTTTCCCGCTGCTATTTACCTTTCCATTTCTGGTTGGAGCCGTTTATGCGAGTGTTGGGAAATGGTTTCGCCATGCTCTGGGTGCCGCCGTTGTTCTGGTGGTTGTCTTGAATGTCGCAACCACCTTTGCGCTGCTCTCCGCCTGGAAGGAACCGGAGCATGCCGCCCGGGTGGCGGGCACCCCCGACCTGAAGCCCGCCCTGGCCTACCTGCGGGATAATGGCTTTGAGCACTGCATCGCCTCGCACTGGATGGCCTACCGGATCACCTTTCTCACCGACGAAGAAATCATCTGCGCCCAGCCCATGAACGAACGTTTTCCGGGCTGGCCGATACCCTACAAGGACGACGTGGACCAGGCGGAACGGGTAGCCTTCGTGCTGACCGAACGGGCCCGGTTTCTGACTCCCGGTGTCTTTGAGCGGAACATGGAGCAGATGAGTGTTACGGCCCAAAGGGTTGAACTCGGCGACGTCATTGTCTACCACGATTTTTCGCTTCCCCCCGCACCGGAACAGGAACAGCTCCTGGACCCTGGACTGCTGACCGCCACGGCCCTGCACCAGCCCGAGGACGCCCGGCTTCTTGTGGACGGGGATATTGCCACGCGCTGGGACAATCGGCGCCTCCAGGAAAGTGGCGAATGGGTGCAGATCGAGTGGCCCGAGGACCACCTCCTGTCCAAAATTATTCTGGATTACACCTGCTATCACCATGACCGGGCCATGGCACTGAATTTTTCGATTCGGACAGCGGAAGGCTGGACCATGGTCAAGGAAGCGGTTCCGGATGCCTTGCAGCCCTTTGTCTTTGCAGGAAACCGGCCGGACTACGGCCGAATCGTTCAGGGCTATCGCCTGGATGCGATCATTCCGGGAAATGCCGTCCGGATCGAAATCGCCGATCCCAACACCGCCCGGAATTGGGACATCTGTCAGATTGAAATCTACGTTGCCACACCGAGTGCAGACAAGACAGGGGCTCCGGTTCGTGAGCAAAACAGGCCGGAGCCCTGATCCGGGACAACCCTGGATCCTCCCATCGACCATCTGAGACGGTTACGCACGATGACTTCTGAAAACCCTTCTCACTCCTCGCTGGATATCCTCCTGCTCGCCCCGCATCCCTTTTACCAGGAGCGGGGCACGCCCATGGCCGTGGACATGCTCCTGGGCGTCCTCAGCCGCCGCGGTCTGCGGACCGCCCTTGCGACCTTCGCCGAAGGCGAAGAACGGGCCTATCCTCATGTCGCAATCCATCGGATTGCGGATCTGCCGCTGGTGGGGCGCGGGATCGCCCCCGGGTTGTCGTTGAAAAAACTGGTTTGCGATGTTTTCCTTTTCGGCAAGGCCTTCAAGATCGTCCGAAAAACCAGGCCTCGCTTGATCCATGCCGTGGAAGAATCGGTTTTCATGGCTCTGGTGTTCCGGACCCTCTTCAAGATTCCGTATATTTATGATATGGACTCCTCCATGTCGTTGCAGATCATCCAAAAAAAGCCTCTACTCAAACCGCTGGGGCCGTTTTTTCGCTGGATTGAAGGCCTGGCCATCCGCAGGGCCTTGATGGTGATTCCCGTCTGCAATGCCCTTGCCGACGTCGCCCGTGCCTCCGGGGCAGCCCGTGTCCGGGTGCTTTGCGACGTTTCCATGCTCTCCGCCTCCACGAGCTGCACTCTTCCCAAGGAAACGCTCGGAGAAAGCCCCGGTGAACCTTCCAGGGCCGTCCCGGACCTGCGCTGTCGCTACGCCATCACGGGAACCTGTTTCATGTACGTCGGCAACCTGGAGCGGTACCAGGGAATTGACCTGCTCCTGGAATCCCTGGCGATTGCCCTGCAGACGGACCCAAACCTGGATATGGTCATTGTCGGCGGCAGATCGCAGGACATTGCCAACTACCAGGAAAGGTGCCGGGAACTCGGGATTGCGGCCAGGGTGCACTTCACCGGACACCTGTCGGTGGCCATGCTGCACCCGCTGCTTCAGCAGGCTGACGCAGTGGTTTCACCTCGGATCAGCGGAGAGAACACACCCATGAAAATCTATTCCTACCTGGACTCGGGCCGTCCGATTTTGGCCACTGACCTGCTCACCCACACCCAGGTCCTTACCCCGGAAGTGGCCGAACTCGTCCACCCGGATGCACCGTCCATGGCTGCCGGGATGCTCCGCTTGTCCAGCGATGCAGAGCATCGGCAAAGACTGGCCCGCACGGCCAAGGAACTGGCCGCCTGCGACTACTCTCCGGTGGCCTTTGAACGGAATCTCAACGCGATTTACGACGACATTCTCGGGCGGCTGGAGGAGTCCGACCCGCCCAGTGCGTCGCCACGTCATCCTTTGACGAAACACACACCAACACCCTGAAGAAGACCGCTTATGAAAATTCTTTTTGTCTACACCGACATCAATGTCCGCGGTGGCGCGCGCAGTTATCAGTTCGGCATCGGGAGCATCAGCGCGGTGCTCAAGCAGCACGGGCACGAGACGAGGCTGCACTACATGTTCAGCGACTTGAAGATCAATGACCTTCTTCGGGAAATCGACGAGTACAAGCCCGACCTCCTGCTTTTCCCCGCCGTTTCCCCGCAATATCCTCATGTTTATAAAGTCCTGGAGGCCCTGCCCGCGTCACGCCCGTTCACCGTCTTGGGAGCGCACCACGCCACGCTGCACCCGGAATGCCTGATGGACACTCCGAACCTGGATGCCATCTGCATCGGCGAGGGCGAGTATCCCATGCTGGAGTTGGCGGATGCCTTTGAAAAGGGGGCGCCCATTGACAATATTCAGAATCTCTGGATCAAAAAGCCCGATGGGACCGTGATTAAAAATCCCACGCGCCCGTTCATTCAGGATCTCAATGAGCTTCCCTTTCCCGATCGCGAACTGTTCGACATGCAGGCCGCCATTGACTCCGATTTCAAGACCGCCCTGTTCATGTTTTCCAGGGGATGTCCCTACAACTGCACCTTCTGCAGCAACCATGCGCTGCGGACCAAGCAAGAAGGCAAGTACGTCCGGTTTCGCAGCGTCGAAAAGTGTATCGAGGAAATTCGGGACGTCACCGGAAAGTATGACGTCCGCGCCCTGTACTTCAACGACGACTGCTTCACCGCCTCCAAGCAGTTCGTGACCGAATTCTGTACAGCGTACAAAAAAGAGTTCAACTACCCTTTTGACATCAACGCCCGCCCCGAAACCTTGAACGACGACATCTGCACGATCCTCAAGGACGCCGGGTGCCGCAGAATCAGTATCGGCATTGAAAGCGGGGATGAAACATTTCGCCGCGAAGTGCTGAACAGGAAGATGGACAACGACGCCATTGTCCGGGCCTTCGACTCCTGCCGCAGGGCCGGCATCAAGACAAAATCCTTCAATATTGTCGGCTTTCCCCGGGAAACTCCGGAAATGCACCAGGAAACTGTCCGACTGAATGCCAGGATCAATCCGGACAGCGTGATCATAGGCATTTTCGAGCCTTACCCAGGGACCAAACTTGCCCAGATGTGCCTCGACGACGGAATTCTCGGTTCCGTGCACACCTCCGGGGCCTTCATCGGCCGCACGGACACCGTCTTGGACATGCCCCAGTTCCCCCGCGATAAAATCATTAAATGCTTTCGGACATTCGCCTACAACGTCTACAAGGGGCACTCCCTGAAAAAGGCCCTGCTGCTGCGGATCTACTATTCCCGGCACGGCCAGTTTCTGGCCCGTTGCCTTGGACCGGTCAAGGATAAAATCAGAACAATGGTCATGGGAGTGTAGCCACGCTATGAAACCGGATTTTCACGAGCAAGTCAGCCCTGGTCGAACCTGCAATACGCACCTGGTTCGCGTGCAAAAGGACCTGTCCGGCAGCTCCAAGGTCAAGAAGTACCAGGAGTTGATTGTCGGACGTCCCGGTCTGTACGCCTTGTTCAAGTACGAGCTGATCAACCTGCTCTGTCAGGGTCTGCCTGGAGTCCTCGGCCTTGTGCTCCGTCGCGCGCTGTATCCCGGACTGCTCAAAAAGTGCGGCAAGAACGTCGTCTTTGGCCGCAACGTGGTCCTGCGCTCCCCAAGCCATATCGAAATCGGCGACAATGTAATCATCGACGACAACTGCCTGATCGACGCCAAAGGATTCGGCGATTCCGGCATCGTGATCGGCTGCGGCAGCTTCGTCGGACGCAATTCCATCCTCAGCTGCAAGAACGGCCGGATCCACCTGGGGAAAAACGTCAACATCGGCTTTAATTGTGAAATCTACTCAGGGAGCCTGGTCAGCCTGGAGGATGACTGCATGATGGCCGCCTACAGCTACCTGATCGGCGGAGACCATGACGCCGGGGACGTCCAGGAAGCCGTAAACAAACAAGGGGGAACGTCCTATGGCATCCTCATGCAGCAAGGCAGCTGGGTCGGGGCCGGGGTCAAGGTTCTTGACGGCATCACCATCGGCCAGCATGCCATCGTAGGCGCCGGAGCGGTAGTCACCCGCAACGTCGACGCCTACATGGTCGCCGCGGGCATACCGGCCAAGGCGATCAAGAAACGCTGCACGGACCAGGGCGCGCCAGCTGGTGAACCGGATATCCAGGAAGTCGCATGACGGCCGTTTTCCCCGGAAGAGTCCCGGACTGGTTTTCAGCGCTGAACAGGGAGTACGTGAACGCCCGTCACCGTTCGTCTAGCCCCTCGATGATGACTCAACACCCTGGGTGCTCCACGTGAAACGCGACCTTGAACGGTTGAACCATGAACAGTTTGACGTGGTCGTTGTCGGTGGTGGGGTGTACGGCCTCTGCACGGCCTGGGACGCCGCGTTGCGCGGGCTTCGGGTAGCCGTCGTGGAACAGGACGACTTTGGAGCCAAAACGTCAGCCGCGTCATTGAAATTGATCCATGGTGGTCTGCGGTACCTTCAGCACCTGGACATCTCCCGGATGCGCGTCTCCATCCAGGAACGCCGCTGGATGCTGCGCATGGCCCCGCACCTGGTCCATCCCCTGGAATTCATCATGCCCTGCTTCGGCCATGGCATCAAAGGCCCCGAAGCCATGCGCGCGGCTCTCCTGGCCAATGATATCATTTCCTGGGATCGGAACCGGGATCTGCCGCCCCGGCAACAGGTCCCTCGTGGCCGCGTCATCTCCCGCAAGGAGTGCCTGGAACGCATCCCAGGCTTGCCAGCCGAGGGACTGACCGGCGGAGCAGTGTTTTATGATGCTCAGATGTACAATTCCGAACGACTGACCCTGTCCTTCGCCCTTTCCGCCGCGCAGGAGGGAGCAGCACTGGCCAACTATTTGGAGGTTACCGGATTTGAGCGAAAAAGCGGTCGGATCATTGCGGCAAAGGTCAAGGATCGCTTCACGGGCGATGATTTGCGTGTGGCCGGCAGATTCTTCATCAATATGACCGGCCCCTGGACGGACATCACCAGCAAGCTTCTGGAGACTCCCGCACCGTCAAGAGACGTTGTCCGTTCCAAGGGCATCCAGCTGGCAACCACTCCCTTGGGTCCTGCCTCAGCCTTTGCCGTGGAGGGTCGGCAGACGGACGAAAGCTCCGTACTTCGCCGAGGGGGACGCAATTATTTCATCACGCCCTGGCGCGGGCTCTCCTTGATCGGGACCACGGACACCATCTACCGTGGAAACCCAGGTGAATTTCGGATTACCAGGCAGGATGTCCTGGAATTCCTCAAGGAAATCAACACCGCCTACCCGCCGGCGAAACTCTCACTGCATGACGTCCGCTATTGGTTCGGCGGGCTCCGCCCTGTCGGCGAGGAACGTTCCGCACCGGGGACGGTTGCGGCATCGCATCGCTACCAGATTCGCGATCATCAGTCCGACGGTGTGACCAATTTGATCAGCGTCGTCGGCGTAAAATATACCATTTGCCGCCACATCGCCGAAAAAGTCGTGGACCAGATTGCACCCCGGCTGAACATCTCCTCTCGGCCCGGTCGGACCCGGCAAACCCCACTTTGGGGAGGAGGGTTCGAGCAGCTTGAATCCTTACATGCTCTGGCGGACGACCTTGCCCTTCCGCCCGATGCCGTCAGAAACATGGCCCGCAACCATGGAACATCCATGCGCACCATCCTGGAAATAATCCGGAAACAGCCGGAGCTCGCCCGCCTGCTTCCCGGTTCCAGGGAAATCGCGACCGCTGAAATCGTTCATGCCGTACAGCACGAAATGGCCCTGACCCTCTCCGACGTGGTTCTGCGCAGAACCGACCTCGGCTCCCGAGGACACCCCGGCGCCAGCGCGCTGGAGGAGTGCTCCATGCTTGTCGCCCGCGAACGGGGCTGGAACGAGACCCGACGACAGAACGAACTCGCCGTTGTGGAGGACTTTTTCAGCCTGACGGACAGCCCGTCTGTCGGCTCAACCGAGGGCCTATCGAACACCGGTTGATCCCCTTCCGGGTTTCTGGAATACTCCCATGCCAGTAGCCGACTCGCCCAGGACCGCCATGCTTCAGCTCTTCCGGCAGTTCCTCACCTTTACCGGTGTCGGCGCCGTCGGCACACTCCTGCATTATCTGACGCTGATCCTCGCGGTCTCCGTTTTTGGCCTGGCCCCAACGACCGGAACGGGCATCGGGGCGACGATCGGGGCGTTGACGAACTATCTTTTGAACCGCAGGATCACCTTTCGCAGCTCATGTCGACATTGCGAGGCACTGCCGAAATTTCTGATCACCGCGGCATCCTCCCTGGGACTGAACGTCGTCATTGTCGGTCTGTTGACGCATGTCGGGCTGCATTACCTTCTGGCACAGGTCTTCGCTACCGGCACGGTACTTGTCGGCAATTATCTGGCTGCTCGACTCTGGATTTTCCGCTGATCAACACGTCCAGACGACCCAAGACCGTGGCTACCGGTTGGACCCAGTTGTTTTTCGAACCGGATATGTATTTGCTCAATAAGTCCAGGCAGCCTGCCATCGGGATTCTGTGCTGCCTGGATAGCGGGACGCGTCGGCCTGCGCCGGCATGACGGAATGGAGTGCCACGCAGGCGAATATCCTGGGTCGTCACCCCGGCCCAGGCCGGTGTCCAGATATTTTCGTGGGTTCAATTGCCCGGAGTTATTGAGCAGTTACCCGGATATTCATTAATCCCTTTGCTTTTTAACTAAAAATGGAGACCAATCCGTGAAACCACGACTCGCCATCCTTGTACCGCTCTACAACGATTGGCCCTCCTTCATCCAGCTGGCGAGCGCCATTGACAACCTTGTTCCGTCATGGGGTGCCGAGGTAACGCTCTACGTTGTGGATGACGGGTCCACCACTGAATTGGTCACGGACCATCTGCCCCAGTTGCGCCACCTGACAAGCATTGAACGTATCACGCTTGCCGCTAATCTGGGTCACCAGCGGGCCATTGCGGTGGGACTCTGCGAGCTGGCGCAATCCAAGTCGTTCGATGCCGTCATCATTGCGGACTCCGACGGTCAGGACCGTCCCGAGCACATGCTGGAACTCTTCGCCGCCCATAGCCGACACCCCGAGGCACTTGTTGCGGCCCAACGATCAAAGCGTTCCGAAAATTTCATTTTCAGGCTTTCGTATACGGCCTACAAATACCTGTTCAAATTACTGACCGGTAAGTCCATCGACTTCGGTAACTTTTGTCTCGTCCCGCAGAGCCATTTGCAACGCCTAACCCATATGCCTGAAGTCTGGAATCATCTTGCCGCGGCTACGGTTCGTTCCCGCTTACCGATCATCCGGGTGGCAACGCCCCGCGGCGAACGCTATGCAGGCAGGTCCTCCATGAACATTCTCAACCTGATCGTCCATGGGCTCAGCGCCATCTCTGTCTTTACGGATATTCTTTTCGTGCGACTTCTGATCTTGTCCGGATGCATCGCCGGAGTCGCGCTTGTGGCGTCCTTGGTGGCCACGATCATCCGCTTTACCACCCAGCTTCCGATCATCGGCTTGCCAACGCTCATTGTCGGCTTTTCCGGCGTCCTGTTGTTCCAAAGCGCGACATTCGCCGTCATCGCTGCCTTGATGATGCTTTCTACACGATCGTCGTTCCCTTTCGTCCCCGCGCACCACGCCGCTCGATTCATCGCCAAGAAGGATCGGATCACCCAACGTTTTGACCTCTCATCCATGCAAGACTGAGAAAGCCAAAACCAGCTCTCCAGCTATTACCTCAGGACATCCTCATGAAGATAACAGAACGTGCCTCCCGCCTCTTTCCAGCACGCCGGAGCTTGTTGGTGGTCTGCCTCCTGGTGGTATTGCTTGCTGTCGGGATACGTGTCGCCGTAGTCCAGATCAGCGTAGGCCATTTGCCCGTCACCACGGACGAATCCCTCGTGGTCCTCAAGGCCAAACGGATCACCGAAGGTGAACTGCCGCTGGTGGCCATAGCCCAGCCTTACCAGTTTCCCATCGAATCCTATGCCATGGCCCCGTTCGTGAACCATGTCGAGAGATCCCCGCTGGGCGCCCGCTTCGTAGCCGTCGGCCTTTGGTCCGTGACGCTCATCCTCCTGATTTGCATCGCTCGGCGTCTCTCCAACCAATTGTGGGCATGGCCCACGCTGGCTCTCATTCTTTTCCCCTCTGCATACCTGTTGATGGTTCAATTCGGCTACGCCATGCCTCATTACAGCCCGGCAATGGTCCTCAGCCTGGCCGCTGTGCTGATGGCCGTCAGCGTTCCGGAGCAACTCATGCTTCGCGGCCTTGCCCTGGTCTTCGGCATAGGCATCTGCGCCGGATTGGCCTTTTCCAACAACATGCTGGCCTTGACCATGACGCTGCCCGCGGCTTTCGTTGCCCTCACCCGATCCGGCTTCAGAGGTATGCTGGCGCATATTCCGGTTTTCACCATTGGTCTGGGTGTCGGCCTGATTCCCTACCTTGCAAGCGTGCATCTCCTACCCGGCGCCCATAGAGCCGTGGCCGGAACACGGAGCATCGCCGAAGCCTTGGACAGACTCTGGCACCCGACTCTGTCGTTCACCCTGCCTCGAAGCTTCGGTTTCGACATGACCACCTTTCCAGACACCACCCATCTGCTGGGGTTTGGCGCATGGTTCGTTCCGTTCATGGCGATCATCTTCGGCCTGGTGCTCTTGGCTGCCACCATCCTCAGTGCATGGCGGATTGGAAAGCAGCTTGGAGACCGGAAATGGCCAATTCCTCAGGGACTGGACATCTTCGTGGCCACGTCCTGGCTGACCCTGGCAATTTTTGCTCTCAGCGCTCAGCCACACGCCCACTCCTTTCGGTACATCCTGCCAATTCTTCTGATTTTTCCATTTTTGATCGGTGCACTGTACCTGGCGGGGGGGAAATGGGTACGCTGTTTTATGGGGAGCCTGACGGTCTTTCTCGTGGCCATGAACATCCTCGCCACGCTGGTTTTGCTCCAGAAATGGAAAGAACCTGATTTCGCAGCTCAGGTGATGGGCACACCAGATCTGGAGCCGACACTGACCTTTTTGCGGGAACACGACATCGGGCACTGTGTGGCCTCGCACTGGGTTGCCTACCGCGTAAATTTTCTGACCGACGAGCAGATCATTTGCAGCCAACCAGTGAACGAGCGGTTCCCGGGTTGGCCAATTCCCTACAAGCAAGAGGTGGATGCGGCAAAGCGCGTGGCCTTTGTTTTGACGGACCGAATTCGCTTTCTGACACCGAGTCTTTTCGAACAGCATCTGGAGCTCGCGGACATAACCGCGTCCAGACAAACATTTGGGGATTTCATCGTCTATCACGACTTTCTTCCGAAATGGCATGCCTTTCAGGAACAACGCCTTGATCCCGCTCTTTTACAGGCTTCAGCACTTCATTCCACGGAAAACGCACATTATTTGGTTGATGGAGTTTCCGGAACCCGATGGGTCAACAGACGTTCCCAGGAGAACGGAGAATGGGTCCAGGTCGATTTCCCTGAGCAGAAGCTCCTTTCCCGGCTCTATCTGGACTACACATGTTATCCTCACGACCGCCCGAGGTCACTCAACATCCTGCTTCATTTGGAAACCGGATGGGAAAAGGTCGCTTCTTCCGTTCCCGATGCTTTCCAGCCCTTTAAGTTTTCCGGAAGCCATCCCATATATGGTAGCATGCTCCAGGCGATCCACATTTCTCCCCCAGAATTCACGGATGCTGTCCGCATCGAAGTTGCAGACCCGAATCCAGCCCGAAATTGGAGTATCTGCCAGATTGAGTTCTATACATCCGACGATCCCACCCCAGGTTCCGGCTGATTCAGAACGAATTAATTATTAAATTTCAAATGTATGCCAGCAACTTCTTTTGTTCAGTTCCTGATTTGCTTCAAAGGCCGACTGGCAAAAACCCTGAAGCCTTTGGGCAGTACTCCTGCAAAGCAGGTTAACGCAGGCTTGATGCCTTCGACAAAATCTATATTTTTCAGCTGGTTCGACGACATTCAGAATCTAGATTATTTAACGGCGACAACCTCCCTTGTGTTTTTGAAAGCTTACACCTACCAAGCACTCAGCAATTCGCTTTTTTCAATAACTTCCGTTATCATCCTTGATCTCACTCACAATCCATGTCCAACCCTCACTTGAACATTGCGGCCGCGCAACGCGAACGGGTCAACCAACTTCCCTCCGTGTCCATCATCGTTCCGGCCTACGACGAGGAAATTGTTCTCCCGCGTTTCCATGAACGTACGCGGGCCGTGCTCCAGGCCACCGGTTGCCCCTACGAGTTCATCTTCGTAAATGACGGCAGTCGCGATGCCACGCTGGAAGTCTTGCACCAGCTGCGCCGCTTTGATGAACATATCACCATCATCAATCTTTCTCGCAACTTCGGCAAGGAGGCAGCCTTGACCGCGGGCCTGGACCATGCCTGCGGGGATGTCGTGGTCATCATTGACGCCGACCTGCAGGACCCTCCGGAGTTGATCCACGATTTCCTCGCTGGTTGGCGCGAAGGATACGATGTCGTCTATGCCGTACGAACTACCCGCGAAGGCGAGTCTTGGTTCAAACAATTCACCTCCAAGTGGTTCTATCGCTGCATCCAGAGGGTCAGCGACACCCCGATACCCGTGGACACCGGGGATTTTCGTCTGATGAGCCGCCGAGCGGTCCAGGCCTTGGCCCAGCTTCGAGAACAAAACAGGTTCATGAAAGGCCTCTTCGCCTGGATCGGCTATCCGACCAAACCCGTCCGGTATGCCCGCGATCCCCGCAATGCAGGTGTCTCCAAGTGGAATTATTGGAAACTCTGGAATTTCGCTCTGGACGGGATCACGTCCTTTTCCACTGCTCCCTTGCGGATATCGGCGTACCTCGGCTTGTTCACGGCGCTGTTCGCCTTTCTCTACGCCATTGTCGTCATCTACAAGACCCTGATGTTCGGTGATCCGGTGCAGGGATACCCCTCATTGATGGTTGTGACCCTTTTTCTTGGGGGCGTGCAACTGGTCTTCATCGGGATTCTTGGTGAATATCTAGGGAGAATCTACAACGAAACAAAGCGGAGACCGCTGTATCTTTTGGATGGCGTCGCCCCTTCGGAACTTCGACTCCACCTCGCGGACTCTCCAGAACACATCGCTCCTCCCGACCTTTCTCAACCACGCCGTCCCCATCCATGAGCTTGTCCCTGAGCAGTGTTTTCTGACTCGACCCTTGCAATCTCAGCTCCACAAGTTACAATGGGAGTTGTGGCGACGTATGTTACCTTACTCAACTGTTCATTGAGTCAACGTTGTCCTCTCTTCCAAAATAGGAGTATTTTATGAAGTCTCGTTTATTCAAAAATGACGTTTTCCGTTTGATCGGCTTTCTCACTGTGCTTGTGTCGGTATCCTTTTTTCTGACCGCCTGCTCCCGCAATGATGAACAACCAACTGTAAGCCATAGCCCACCCGCCGACTCGCTGGAACAGCATGTCGAAGACCTGACTGGCAGCCATACTCGTGTCACCTGGGTCCAGGACATTGGGGACGGGAGGGATACCTTTGCTCGTGGTGACCGGCTGCGCCTGATGGGGTTCGACTCACGGGACGGCCAGGGGAAGCGAGTCATCCTGGAGCAGCCTGCTAATTACACCAAGCCGATGATTACGCCTCACGGAGATCGCGTGGTGTACACGGATCGCACACAAGATGCTGTAATGGTCGTAGGGTTCGATGGAACCAATCAGAGGAAACTGGCCGAAGGCTCTGCTCTGGAAGTATGGGCTGAGCCCGGTAGTGGCCGGGAGTTTGTTTACGTCGGGACCGAAATGACCCAGGACCGGGCACCCTCGTTCCACCGTGTTGATCGCATCCCGCTTGACGGTCTCTCAGCGCCGGAAAAGGTCTGGGACATGTCCCCGGTAACGGAGAACAACTTTCAACTCTCCATTGACGGCAGACTCGCCGGCGGCATGTTTCCCTGGTCGGATGCCGGCGTTGCCCGGCTACCCAACGGCGGCTGGACGCGTCTTGGCCGGGGATGCTGGGTCTCCCTCTCACCTGACGATCAACATTTGTTCTGGATGTTTGACGGAGCTCACCGCAATTTGAACATCATCCAGTACGGCACGGATCGCCGCTGGCAGGTGAACATCAACAGCGCTCCCGGCATCGACGGCTATGAAGTCTACCACCCCCGCTGGTCCAACCACCCCAGAATCATGACCATGACCGGCCCTTATACCGTTGGTGGCGGTGGCAACAAGATAGGAGGTGGCGGAACGGATGTTTCCGTGCACATTGGTCGTTTCAGCGAGGATTTCCAGCATATTGAAGCATGGGTCCGCCTGACTGGAGATCAGTGGGCCGATTTCTATCCGGATGTCTGGACCCTCTCCGGGCTGGAACTGATCCTGGCCTACGACGCCGAAGCCGCTGTCTCTGGTGACGAAGTTGCTGTTGTGCCGGACGCGTCCCCCGCGACGGACACCATTGCGCATGATCAGGCCGTTTCTCCAGACGACGCCGTGGAAATCCTTGTGCGACTTCTTGAGGCCGTGGCGATTCCCACCCTTGAGGCCATCGCGCCCTACGACCGGGCGCTTGTAGCACACCGCTACGCCGTTGAGGATGTCCGTTCCGGCACCTATGATCAGCAAGAGATGCTCATCGCGTACTGGGTCATTCGTGACGGTGCGATTCTTGACGATGCCCACCGATCCCCCGGAGAGACATTCCATCTGCTCGTTGAACCGTACGACGATCGTCCGGATCTGGAAGGGGAGCGCTTATCCATGGACAGCGACGCCTTGATGATCCCGCTGTTTTATGAGGTTCAGCGACTGTAGCCCACCCGCTTGTTTCTCGTTCAAAAAAAGCTTGACCGCGCCCGTGGCAAACGTACCCCCCAAGAAAACCCAGTTCGTTGTTCGGGTTGTCCTGAGCTTTGGCCTCCTTGCAATTCTGGCCTACAGCATCAACCTCCAGGATCTTGCTGGCCTGCTCCTGGGGGTTCGCCCCGAGTTTGTCCTGCTCGTCCTTGCAGCCCAGCTTGTGGACCGGTTGATCAACACCTGGAGGTGGCAAGTCATGTTACGGGCCCAAGGGGTGGTCCTACCCCTATGGCCGTTGTTTCGAATTCAGATGACCACCGGGTGCCTGGGGAGTTTTCTGCCGTCCAACGTAGGCGTGGACGTGCTGCGCATGATGGCCATCTCCAAGTGTACCGACAGATCTATCCAGGCAGTGGCCGCGTCAGCCCTGGATCGTGGTCTTAATGTCGGCATCACATTGATCGTCGCCGCCATTGCTGGAATCTTCGCCGCCGGGCGGTATCTTCCCTGGTCCGTCGCCCTGGCCATGATTGTGTTATGCTTTGCTTTTTTTATCATTGGGCTTGTCTTCACCCGGCCCACTCTCTCCAGGATGCTTGGCCCCTTGATCAAACGCACCCTCGGCGTCGGCCTTTCCGAAAAACTGAAAACCATTTATCAGAGCTTTCTTGAGTACGGCCGACAGCCACGCATTCTTGCCCTGGCCTCGGCACTCACGCTGCTGATTTTGCTTGTTCGGGTCATGATCGTCTATCTTGAAGCTCTGGCCTTGAATATTCATATCGATTTTCTCGCTCTGGCCCTGGTCATGCCTCTGGCCTGGATCCTCCTCATGCTGCCGATCTCCGTTGGCGGTATCGGGTTGCAGGAAGGCGCGTTTTTCGCCGCCTTGCGAGGTCTTGGCGTCTCCGGTGCCGGGGCTGTAAGCATTTCCATCTTGGAGCATCTACTGAGCAGAATCGTCATCCTGCCCGGCTTCTACTTCTACCTCCGCGGCGGGCTCGTCGGGGCAAGAAAAGATGAAATCGTCCGCTGCGCATCAACGGTCTCGCAGCAAGACCGCCCGCTGTAGGGTATCTCATCGGAATTTTATCCAGCAGCATTCCCATCAACCTTTCCACCAAACTCGACCGGATACGTGCCATGCCACTCAACGCTCTGCGAAAATTGTCTTTCTTGGTCAAAAACCATCCGTTGGTTCGACCTGTTCTCGAACGGAACCGCTGGCTTGTCGCGGCCTATTTCGACTGGCGGTACCGCAAACCGGACACGTACAATTACTCCGCAAGTGAGGAAGAGCGGATCAAGCGGGAGCGCATCGCATCATTTCTGGGTGACCGCCACTACACCAACATTCTTGAGGTCGGTTGTGGAGAAGGGTACATGACCACGGTCCTGGCACCGCTGGGGGAGCGCCTTCTGGGAATTGATATTTCCAAGATCGCCGTGGAGCGAGCCAGACGGATGCATGCGGGCAACCCCCGTGTTTCATTTCTGAAGGCCGATGTGTTTACGTTTCGCCCCAAGGAAACGTATGACTTGATCACCTGCTCTGAAATACTTTGCTATCTGAACCTTGAACAGATCGACCAAGCTGTCCGCAACCTTATCGCGCACCTTGCCCCAGGCGGAAGATTACTGGCCGTCGATGTCTTTGCTTCCGGGGAATCGGAAGAGGGGCTGGAACTCAAAAAAATCGGGGCCAGAACCATTCACCCCCTTCTGGAGGCGATTCCAGGGCTCACGAGCACCCAGGTACAGACCCACCCTGGCTACGAAATGATGCTGTTTGAAAAAACAACCGCATCCGGATCCGACACGTGACAGAATCATTGCCGCGTGTCAGCGTCGTGATTATCAACTACAACGGCGTGGACAGGTTGGAGCAAACTCTCCACGCCGTTGAGCTGCTTGCCTACCCGGAGGTGGCCGAAGTTGTCGTCGTCGATGACGGTTCTTCCGACGGAAGCCAATTCCTGGTCAGAGAACGATTCCCCCACATCCGACTCGTTGAACTGGGACAGAACCAGGGGGCCGCAGCGGCTCGCAACAGGGCGCTTGCCGAGGCTGGCAGCGAGCTCATTTTTCTCCTGGACAACGATATCGTCGTTGAACCGGATTGTCTCAGCCATCTGGTCCGGGCCAAACAGAAGGTCCCCCATGCCGGAGCCGTGCACCCAACCATCATCGATCAACATGACCCCCGGTTGTCCGCCCACTACAACGGGGGCTTCATCCATTACCTGTGCGCCTATATTCCCAAGGACCAGGTGGAAGAGGACCACGCCGTTTACGACGTGGTCTCCGGAGGGGCCCTGCTGCTGGAAAAATCCCTTGCGGAGCGGATAGGCGGGTTTGACGAGGCGTATGTCTTCAACTGGGAAGACGGGGATTTCTTGTTTCGCTTGACCCTTACCGGCCGTCCCTGCTTGAATGTCACTGCGGCAAAGGTCACGCACACCGCTGCGCCGCGCGGCACCTCCAAGGCCTTTTTTCAGGTCCGCAACAGGTGGTTTTTCATCATCAAGATGTATGGCTGGCGGACCATCGCGCTGAGCGCCCCGGCGCTGATTGTTTTCGAGTGCTCGCAGTTCCTTTTCCTGCTGCTTAAGGGAGCGGGGAAGGAATACGTTACCGGAACATGGGCCGCCGCGCGCCAGCTTCCCGAACTGCTCCGCAAGCGACGGGCCGTACACCTGCTCAAAGTCGCTCATGACAGAGACGTCTTGCGTTCCGGCGACCTCTACGTCCCCCCGCAGCTTCTGAACAACCCCGTGCTCAGAGTCTTCAAGCGGGCCTATGTCGGCTTTTTTAATGTCTATTGGCTCCTGATCCGGAAATTCGTCTAAACTGTTCCCTTGCATTCCGCCAGCAGCTACAGCGCGCCCCCTATCCCGACAGCGTTGGTACGACCAGGTTCACAACATCCACAACGTCACTTGGAACGTTTTCCCTGATTTCGCAGCATGCCCAAGACCATGGTTTCCGTCCTCTTAGCGCTCCTTGTCCTATCATTGTTCATCAGTGTCCTGCTTGCCCGGCAGTGCTGGAACTCTTACCATTCCCTGCATATAGCCCGGCTCGACACCCTTGGACAACTTACTTTCCCGGAAGAGGAAAAACCTCAATCCGAGATCGGGCCTGCCGTGCTCTTTTTTGGAGATTCCCGTGCCGCGGCATGGCCATCTCCAGATCTCTCTCAAGAAGGCTTTCGAATCATCAATCGTGGAATCGGTGGGCAGACCACGGCACAGGTCAGATCTCGTTTTGAGCGCCATGTTTTGGGACTGGACGTGGACGTGCTGATCCTTCAGGTGGGCGTGAACGATCTCCGAGCCATAGCGGCCTTTCCTCACCAGCGCGAGGTTATTCTGCAGGAAACCGTTACGAATATCGGCTGGATGGTGGAACGTGCAACGGAAAACGACATCCATGTCGTTTTGTCCACGATCTTCCCCCTAGGAAAACTCTGGCTGCCGCGGAAACTGCTGTTGTCAGACACCGTATCCACGGCGATCCAGGAGGTGAATGGCCACCTCAAGGCCATGGGGGGGGCTTCCGTAACCCTGCTGGATACGGAAACGATACTGGCTGGCAATGACGGAGAGGTTCTCCGAGCGTACCGGGAAGATTACCTGCACATCAATAGCCGGGGATATGCGGCATTGAACCATGAACTGGCCGGAATCATTCAAGACCTTGTGTTCCGCGCCGATCCCATGACGATGGACGCCATGGACATTGGGAATCAGTAGATTTCCCGCTTGGTCATCCGGCGAACGAGCTTATGCGCGAACACGCTGGCAAGCGAATGCCGCCCTTTGCCTGGAAGGCGAAAGAGATAGTCGTCCTTGAGGCGGGGGATGGAAAAGGGATCAATTTCTGGGCAGGCCAGGGGAACCCCAGGAAGCGGCCCCAGGAAATTTGTCACATATCCAGCCTCCCAGCTCAATTCGCGAGCCACTCTTCCGGCAATGCACCAAGGAAAGGCCACATGCCGGACAGGTTTTTGCAAACGCTCCTCCAGCACTGTTCGAGAAGCCTTGAGGCTCGAAAAGATTGCGTTTCGTTGTTCAAAATTTGATTCGTACCGTTCCCCTTTCTCGGTCTCAGCGCCCTCCCATACCCTGTATAGCTCGCATTTCCACCCTGGCCGTTGAAAAAACAGCTCACCTCCGTGGTTTTTAACATGCTGGACGCAGGCCCTACGTCGACGCACGGAATCGAAGTACCGTGGATCGTCATCCATTCGTGAACCAAATGCATAGATCGGCATCCCCAGCTCCCGGATCTGCAGTTGGCCATCCTGCTCATCTCCCACTGTGGGCATATCCAGCTTGAGGTCATCGTCAAGCATACCGGGCCGAAGGAAATCCAGCACTCGCGGACTGGTAAATATCCGCTCATGGTGCATGGTGTGGGATTGCATATCCACGACACCTGACGCCTGCATTTCTCGAACTTCCGCCCAGGTCAGCCATTGCTTTCCCTGTGTGGTGGTATTTCGGGAATCAAGAATCCGACTCGGGACAAGAAAAGCCACGGCCTTGAAGCCGTATTTTTTGAGCAGCGGAAAGGCCGTATGGTAGAGGCTATGCTCTCCATCATCAAAGGTGAGCACGACACCAGGCCCCCGCAACTGGATTCGACGCTGGAGAAACAGGTACAGTTCTTCGGCATCAAGGACTTGGTAGCAGTTATCCCGCAGAAATCTCAACTGCGCTTCGAAGATAGCTCTGTCCACAGTATGCAGCATGAATATAGCCACGGAATTGTTTTTCATTTCCTGTGGAGAGGAGGAAGTTATAAAGCCAGGATATCGGTTGCCCAGATAAAATTTCAACTCGCCAAGAATTGAATTCAAAGAATGTAACATCTTTATACGCCTCTATATCGAATCGACCTGGCAGTCATTGTCTTAAAATAGTTAGCCCATCTATGCGCAAATCCGAGGCTCCGAAGTAAACCAGCGAGAAGCTCAGTGGAAGGTTGTTCTGGATATCTAGTGAAAATTCTAAATCCTCTCCTGCAATAAGCTCATAGACGGGTCCTTTTTTCGTATTCCAATCAAGCTCGACATGCAGAACTCCAAGCCGCGTCCCTGGAAGAGAATTATCTTCAAAAGCCAATTTAATGGCATAGTTGCCCGGAGCCATTGGCATTCTCGGTCCATAAAATAATATTCTCTTTTCTTCGTGGGACCGGCGGAAAACAACTTGTTCGTTTTTCAGGTCGGTGTACCCTGCTCGGAAAAATAGAGGTGCCGCCAGTTCAACTGATTGCCCTGGATTAAGAAAGCGCCAACGGCCTCCAGTAAGCAGCGCCATGTCCAGGTCGATTTCCCCTTCGTGAAGCTGCAGGTGCAAGGTGACCTGGGAGAATGTCTCTAGGGGAGCATGGGCAGTGAACCAATCCCATTCTCCTGACTCCACGCGAACCATCTTCTCTGAAAGGACCTCCCCGTCATCATTATGCACCCTGGCCAGGAGAAGACCATTTCCTCTGGCCCGGACAAGATAGCGAAGTTCCGGGGCCGGCGGTGTCGCGGTCAAGGGAAGCGTTACTGAGGAATCAGACGATTGCAAATTCACAAACGTCCAACCACTGGCCTCCTCATCGTCCCTCAAAGTTCCCCCAGTCCTTCGAGCGTTTTCCATTGCAAACAGTCTGGCTGGAAACAACGGCTTCTTCTCAAAATCAGATTCAGGATATTGCTGCGAGGAGCATTGACGATCCAGGATGCGAAAAGCCCATACAGGTCCATCTTGAGCCAAAAACTCTAAGCAAGGATGGTTTAGATACGTTCGCAGCAAATAGGATACGGGAAATGGTGCAACTTTTTCAGGATAAATGTCCTCATGCACCAAAAGGTGACGAATCCCCCTGGATTGGAGATTCTCGATCTGATCTTCGCTCAAATAGCCTTGATTGACACTCTCAAAGCGTCTGAACACATCCTCAAAATACGCCATGTCTATGGCTGGCGTGTATCCGTTGATCATCCTGATTCGATACGTGATGGCGTAGTGCTGATAAATGGAACCGAAATGGCTATCTCCGGGCCAAAGTGTTACTATGAACGCGCGGGGGAAGATACCCATTTCATTGGCATCATCGACCACGGCTTGATAAGCATGCTGTTCATTTTCCAGGTAGGATAACGTGGGACTCGGCAAAAGCAGATAGCTTCCAATCACAACTCCCCCCACCCCTCCGATGCAAACGGTTCTCCACCAAGCATGTCGCGGCCCGATGCGAACCACTGCATACAATGCCAATGCCCCGCCCAGGGCCAAAAGGGTTGGCATGAGCGTGAATATTTTCCCAGCTTGGCGGATCATGGCATAATGAGGAATCACTTCTCGAACGAGCGCGAAAAGACCGCCACTGCGTAAGCCATGCGGTCCAAGGGCCAGAAGGGCAATCCCTGCGATACCCCCCAGAAGAAATATCCAAAATAGCATGTTCCGCCATTGCGTCCGTGGGTTCCGCAGAAACATCGACACAAAGGCCAGACTGCCTAAGACCATCAGGATCGGAAAAGTGATCCCCACATGAACCTGGTTGGATATTCCTTGGGCTTCCCAGGAAAGAAAGCCGCTTTTTTGCGGTGAAAAAAGTCCCACCTCCCTCAAATCCCTTCCGCTCCCCATATGTGTATCCTCAAGAGAGGCAGACTGCGAGGTAACGGCAAAGACCAGCACAACCATAATTACGGCGAGAGGAAGCATTGCTCGTGCGATCACCAGCACACGCCCACGCAGTTGCATAACCACACGCGGTTCGGCGATAACGGACATTACACACCATCCGGGCAGAAGCAGGCAACTGAAAAAAAAGACATGCAAATCCGCGAAAAATGCCATCATTACGGAGAGACCCGCCAGGAACCCGCCAAAAATATTACCGTCACGAATGGCCATGTCCAGGCCAAGAAGCAACAACGGAACCCACATCATGGCGTACCCAGCAGGGCTTGCATCGAACAATTGCATCCATCGAAACGGCAGGGCTATTGCAAAGACACTGAATAGGGCAACAACCCACTCATCTTTCACGTACCGACGCAAAAACAACCATGTTGCCAATAAAGATACCCATAGGGAAACTAGCCCCGCGACATTCATCCCGAACGCCTGCCCACCGATGAGCGCTCCGGCCGTGTAAATCAGCGAAAATGGAACATAATACCCGCCGGGAAGATACCTATCCGTGTCATTTCCTGTGTTGAATTCGTAGAGATTGTAAAACAGGGGCGTACCTCCTGTGACCCATTCCTTGACCAGTTGAAAATAGTACAGCAACTGCAAGGCATCTGAAGGTACCATGTGGCGCACGGATTGGTCTGCCCCCCCGTGAGCCGATATAGCTACAGCGGTTGTCAAATGCATGGGCAGCGGCCATGACAGGACACACCAGACAATGAGACTCAAAACAAAACTTGCAGGAATCAGTATAACTGTTTTCATGACATATAAACTTCTTGAGCTACATAAACTCAACATTGGTGCTGCACACTTGCAATTTTTACGTGTCTATCAATAGCGGTGATCTGGCTATACTATGTTTTGTCGACTACTACCTACTAACCTTTCTATGAATATTGCAAATCTAAGCAAAACCTTTCTCCTGACAACTATTTAATTTTTTAAGGTATCAAATATTGACGAATATTGATTTCCGGCCATGAAACCACGGCCTCTCGCAAGTGTTCCGGCAATACTGCCGTGGCCCCGATCTGCCCGACAACGACTCCCGCCGCGTAATTTGCCAGGAGGCAACCCGTCAAGGATTCCAATCCCGCGGCCAAGGACAAACCCAGCACGGCAATGACGGTATCCCCGGCGCCGGTCACATCATAGACCTTTCTGGCGGCTGTAGGAATGTGAACGGCTTGGTGGGGCGAACGAAACAGCAACATCCCCTTGGCCCCCAACGTGATCAACAGTTCCCGGCTTTCAAGCTCGCCCATCAGTCGCTGTCCCGCGGCGAACACGTCCTTGCTCAGGCTGTCGCCCCCCCCACCGTCGAGCCGCACAGTGCTTTCGACCCCGGCTTCCTTGGTGTTTGGGGTGAGCAGGTCGACGCCGCGATACGCGGGATAGTTCTCCGGTTTCGGATCCACGATGATCAGGAGTTCGTGGGGCATCGATTCACGGATTCTTCGCAACCTGTCCATGACCGGCCCGGAAACCAAGCCTTTGCCATAATCAGAGACGATCAGCACCCTGCACTTCTCGAGCGCCTCTCCGACGCCGTGCAGGAGGTTGTTCATGCCGTCGGCGGATGGCACGCACGCGGATTCCCGGTCAATCCGGACGATCTGTTGCTGTTGGGCGATGACTCGGGTCTTGCGGGTTGTGGGTCGTTCACATTCTTGAATGCAGCCATCCTCAATGCCGTGTTCCCGAAACATCTCGCGCATCCGCTCACCAGAGCCGTCGCCCCCCAAAAAACCGAACAAACTAGCCCGCCCTCCCAGGGCGGTAATATTTTTCGCGACATTTCCAGCTCCGCCGAGTCGATATTCCTCGTTTTCAATTCGGACGACAGGCACCGGAGCCTCCGGAGATATCCGCTCCACGGCTCCGAATATGTACTCGTCCAACATGACGTCGCCGATGATGACCACGGTGTTGCCAGCCAATTTGTCTATACTCGCGAGCAAGTCTTCCGGCTTGTAGGATGTGTTTTCGAAGGAGGAGTTCATGGCAAAATTAATAGCGAGGGCTTTGTGTAAAAAGTTCGCCACTGTACTTGAGTAGAATCTACCACTATCTTTTGGTGGAAACTCATGACGCGTCGACCCCAAGTATTTTCAATAATCTGGCCAGTTCGTCCTTTGATCCGTAGCGCATGGTCATGCTACCCTTTTCTTCCGTACCGCGAAGTTTGACCCCTCGCAGGCCGACCTCGCGAATGATCATCTCCTCGAACCTGACCATCCGCTCACTCTTAGCGATCGCTGGCATTTCTTGCTCCTGCCGAGCCTGGAACGCAAACCGCCCGTGCTCCTTCCAGTATGCGGCATGTCGCTCAGACTCTCGAACGCTGAGGTCGTCAGAGATGATTCTGTCCCGGAGCGACATTTGGCCCTCCGGATCCGTTATGCCCGCCAACACTCGACCGTGTCCGGCCGTGTAGAGCTTTTCCTGTATATCCTTTTGCATGTGCTCTGGGAGTTGCAGCAACCGCAGCAAGTTCGCGATATGGGGACGGCTGAGTCCGGTTCGTTCGGCGAGTTCGTTTTGCGTGGCTTGAAATTCGTCTTGAAGCTGCTGAAGGGCTTGAGCTTGTTCCAGTGCATTGAGATCTTCGCGTTGGACGTTCTCGATCAGTGCCAGAGCCAGGCTTTCCTTGTCCCCAAGATCCCTGATGATCGCCGGAATGTGTCGCAGCTCGGCGAGTTTGCTCGCTCTCCATCGACGTTCCCCGGCCACCAGTTCATATTCGTCCGGATGAGTTCCAGGGCGAACAAGGATCGGTTGCAAAACCCCCTGCGCCTTGATCGATGCGGCCAGTTCCTCTAGGGATTCGGTTGAAAAGTATTTACGCGGTTGATATCGATTAGCCCTCAGGCTATCCACGTTGATCATCGTCACGTCGCGCCCGTTCTGGGTTTCACCCCGCTCCGTGTCGCCCAGCAGCGCACCGAGTCCCTTACCCAGCCCCCGTACAGCCATGAACCTCCTCCTTTCACCTTGACATCGCACGTTCAAGAAGCATCTCATTGCTACGCAACATGTCGTGCAATTGTGAACCACACGGAACCATTAACGAATTTATTCGCAAAAAGGAGTCAGCATGTCCTCGAACGACATTATTCACGCCTTCGACGCCCAAGGTAAACCCCTTGGGGTCTTTATCCCGTTTGCCCTTTGGGAGCAACTGGACCAAAAAACTCGGAATGCCTTGGAACGTCCCACCGCGAAATTCCAAGAAATCAAGGAACCTATCGGCGATTGGGAAATGCTCGTTTCGTGCTGGGATTTTCCCTACCCCGTGGACACGGACGTTCATTGCCGACTCTGCGACAACCAAACACAGGACTGGCAGCAGGACAACCCACGTAAATTTCTTCTTAAGGCGGCCAACCTAGGCGGCTTGGTGTCGTTCGAATGTGCTCAATGCCAAGCTCGGATACGAAAAAACCACTTCAAAGACGCCATTGACGTGAACTGTACTCAGCCGTTTTCAGGATAATCCCAGGCAACCCACTCAGCCCGCATTTCAATATCAACGGCCCGAAGCCTTGGTCCTCACGATCAGGATCAAGCCTTCGGGCCGTGTATTTTCTCGTTCACGCAAAATATTGACAACTCACACTACAAGACGGAAAAAAAGTCGGAGCCTTGCTCCTTGATGCTTTTCCTTCTCTCATCAAGCCGAGCGAAGCATTCCTCCGCGAATTTAAGATAGGCCTGCGATCCTTTGGACTTGATATCGTAATTGATTACAGGGAGCCCATGGCTTGGCGCCTCGGACAGTCGAACGTTTCTTGGAATCGGTGTTGTAAAGACCTGACCGGGAAAATGGGTATATACCTCGGTTTCCACATCCTTGGTAAGATTACTGCGAGGGTCGTGCATGGTCAGCACCACACCCAAAAGATCCAATCTCGCATTCAGTCGCTGACGAACCAGTTTGAAAGTCCGCATCAACTGGGCCATCCCCTCCAGAGCATAAAACTCACATTGCATCGGCACGATTAAGTGTCGGGCCGCGCACAAGGCATTCACCGTCAACAATCCCAACGACGGCGGGCAGTCGATGACCACAAAGTCAAAATCGTGCTCCAGCGATTTGATGCCGTCGCGCAGATAGAATTCACGATTTTTTTTCCCAACCAATTCCAGCTCCGCGCCGACCAGATCCGACGTGGCGGGAAGCACGGACAGATATGGAAAGCTTGTCGCGTGGACGGCCTTATGGAAATCCTGTGCAGAATAATACACAGAATAAAGGTCTCCACGGTTCACGTGTTTGTCCCACCCTACTCCACTCGTGGCATTCCCTTGAGGATCACAATCAACCAGGAGGACTTTTTTTTCCATCACGGCTAAACATGCTGCGAGGTTTACGGCGGTTGTCGTTTTTCCCACCCCACCTTTTTGATTTGCAAGCACTATGACTTCAGTCACTGTATACCACCATTTGTTTTCCCGAACGCTATCCTCCCAGCGTACACGCCCGACCAAACCTGGGTTCGCAACATCGCACCACACTAGCGAGTTTGCGGAGCCGGGATTAGCCGGGCGTTCTGAAAAGAATAATAGCCGCTGAGCAGCTACGGGTGATTAACGTCTCTTGATGTAAATCAAGTCGGAGAGTTAATGTTTCACGTGAAACATTAACTCTCCGACTTGAACGACCGATGACAGAATTCTTGAGCATCTCGCAGAGCATCGAGAAGAAGCACGGCCTCTTGAACGTTTCGCTTTTTTACGACCATATGCAGTTGCCGGGTCAGGTGGAGGAAGTCTTCTGCTTCGGAATGCCATGCTTCCTGTGCATTTATGGTCATTTTTTCAGTGGCTTGCAAAAAAGAGGCGACCTCATTCAGAGCTGGCAATTCACCAGAATCTGCTGCCTGCTGTATTGCCAAAAACAACTCTTGCATTTGGTTTTTAAGCGCTGGAAAATTCATCGGATGTAGATGTGTTAGAAGGAAAATCAGGATGTGTTGTTTATACCTATGGACGATTCAATCTCAAAAAGTCAAGTGGAATAGGCAAAATAGTTGCTTGTCCCGATGCAGCCATTTCACGCATGGTTTGCAGGTAGCGCAAGGAAAGGGCTTCAGGGTTGCGTGAGATGATTTCCGCGGCCTGCGTTAACCTTTCAGCCGCCTGAAACTCACCTTCGGCGTTGATAATTTTAGCGCGCCGTTCACGTTCGGCTTCAGCCTGTTTGGCCATGGCTCGCTGCATTTCCGTAGGCAGGTCGACGTGCTTCAATTCAACACCAGAAACCTTGATGCCCCAGGCATCCGTTTGGGCATCAAGAATGGATTGTATTTGCATGTTCACTTCTTCACGCTGGGATAATATCTGATCCAGCTCAACAGCCCCGCAAACGCTGCGCAAAGTGGTTTGAGAAAGTTGTGAGGTCGCGAACAAAAAATCTTCGATGGCCAGGACGGACTTGGATGGTTCGATAACGCGGAAATATATGACTGCATTGACCTTGATGCTCACGTTGTCCTTGGTGATGACATCCTGGTGAGGGACGTCCATGGCTACGGTACGGAGGCTGGTTTTAACCATTTTATCCAAAAGGGGGATCAGGATAATCAAGCCAGGACCCTTGGTGGCGACATACCGGCCTAAACGAAAAATAACTCCTCGCTCGTATTCATTGAGAATACGGATCGCGGAGAAAAGAAAAAAAGCGACAATAAGCAGTATTGGGAGATAAGCAGTCATGAAATCAACCTCCTGACGTGTTATGTGTTGACGTTGGAATGACATGAAGAACAAGCCCGTCGACGTTTGAAACTGAGACCAAGTCGTCAGGCTGCAAAGTTAGCGGGGTGTCACTGATAGCTGTCCAGGTTTCTCCTTGTAAATGGACGATGCCTTGATCCTTAGACCAATGTTTGACCTTGGCGGTACACCCAAGGAGTTGATGAGGACCACTAAACGGCTTGCTGCGGTGGGCTTTCGCGACTAGATACAAACAGAAGCCGATAAACGCGGAAATTCCGATAGTTGTAACGATTATGCTGGTCATGGGAACTCCTCCAAACCCGTACTCGAACCGAAACAAAATTACCGACCCAAAGAAAAGAGAAATCACGGCGGCAAGGCTGAGGAGTCCGAAGCTGGAGATCATCAATTCAAGACCAAAAAGCATCAGGCCAAAGAGGATCAGCAGGAGGCCGGCGACATTGGTCGGTAGAATGGATAAAGCGTACAAACCCAGGAGCAGACAGAGACCGCCGAGAACGCCGGGAAAAATCGCGCCCGGGTTGGTCAACTCGAAAAAAATCCCAGCCAACCCACCCATTAATAGAAAATAGGCTATTTGCGGATCAAGCATCCAAGAAAGAATGGAATACCAGAGACCTGGTTGAAAATCGACGATCGCGACATCGTCGATGTTGTAATAGATTCGTTCGTTTTGCCACTCAAACCCGCGAATGCCGATTTGTTCAATAAAGTCCGGAACACTGACCGCAACGAGATCGACCACGCGGAGCATGGCAGCCTCAGTTCCGGTAAGGTTGGCGCTTTCCCTCACAGCGCTGACGTACCAATCAACGTTCCTCCCGCGACTCTGAGCTGATGCCCTAACCAAACTCAAGAAATCATTGAGGATCTTGTCCGCCATGGCCTCGGGAATATCCTCTCCACCGACACCTACGGGGCGTGCGGAACCGATGTTGGAGTTAGGACTCATCCCGGCTATGGCGGATGCGGCGACGAGAAAGACGCCAGCCGAGGCCGCTCGAGACCCGTCGGGACCTACCCAGATGGCTACAGGCAATGGCGCATTCAAAATCTGTTTGACCATGTTCCGGGTAGTCTCTCCGAGACCTCCTGGCGTGTCCAATTGAAGGACAAGCAGTTGGGCTCGTTCCTTGAAGGCATGATTCATCGCTTCCTGAAGAAGGTCTTGTTGTGCGGGATTGATGGACCCCTGAATCTTCAAAACATGGATCGGAAAGTTGTCATTGGCTGAAACAGGGGCGGAAAGGATTAAGAAAAGCGAGAGAAGAAGCAATTGGAAAAAGAGCGCATGTCTCATGAGGGGGCTCGCAGGGTAAGAAATCGATGTTGAGTCTTTATTTCTTTAAATATTCAGGATCAGGGGGTCAAGCCGCGGATGATGTCCCAAGCCGCTTTTTTGATCGGTTTGTTGTCCGGCAGCATGTCGTCAAGGCTCGGGAGTATGACATGTCTGGTCTGCGGGGAGCCTGGGGCATCGTGATGCCCGGTGTGGATAAGGTTAACGAAAAAAGCACTGATGCAGTCGCCGAAGTCGAGAATGTACTTTGGGCTAAACTCGGCGACGACGCGGACAAAAGCCGCCTCCGCGACGTCATTGGTTATCGGAGTTGGAGAATACACGGCCAACGGCCAAAAAGCCACATCCTCCAAGCACCAAGGCATGGCTTTGTCAATTATGGCATGGATCAGGCGAACGCGCTCCTCATTGGGCAGTCCACGAAAGTCATGATCAAGTGGCGCATAGGTGATGATCGCGACAATGGGTGGTTGAAGTCGCCGCCTGTAGAACATAAGGGGTTCGGGGTAAGGAGCAAGAACGGTATTCTTTGGCACCGAGGGTCGAGGCGTTGCAGATACGAAATCTCCTTCAACAAGCCTGACGATCTCCTGGGCGACACTCGGTGTTCGCAGTATGAACCGTAAACCGATTTCTCGCCAAATCCGTGTACGTTCGTCCATGGTCGATCAGGCGGAATGGTCGAGAAACCATTCAATGATGCGCATTGCAACTTCTGTTTTCGCGAGGATCGGCCAAGACTCTCTTCGTCCGCAACGGCTGATGACGTGCACTTGATTGGTGGCTGTTCCGAAACCGCTATCTGAGCGTGCCAGAGAATTGGCCACGATCAGGTCGAGTCTTTTTTCGTGGAGTTTGCGTTGCGCGTGATGAAGGATGTCGTCCGTCTCCGCGGCGAAGCCGATGATGTACTGAGAGTCCTTGCGCGTTCTTCCAATGTCCGCCAAAATATCGGGATTTTGTTCAAGGTCGAGGGAAACACGTTCACCAAGAGTGCTTTTTTTTGCCTTGTTCAGTTGCACGACTGTGGGTCGATAATCCGATACAGCCGCAGTCAGGCAAATTATGTCCATTCCCGTAGCAAGGTCGAGACAAGCTTGGTGCATTTGCCTGGCAGAGGCAACGTTCGTTGTCGGCATAAAACGAGGGAGCCAGAGATGCGGAGTCGGACCCTGGACTACGGAAACCTCGGCTCCATGCAGCCAAGCGGCCAACGCAATGGCTGCGCCCATGGTCCCGGAGGAGTCATTCGTCACCACTCGGACCGGATCCCAATATTCACGCGTTGGTCCCAGGTTGACGAGGAACCGGATTCCGGCAAGACTTTGGGGCATAAGGCCCTTCAAGGCATATAAAAAGATTTCCTCAACATCGGCCAGGCGACCTTCACCGGTTTCGCCACACGCCATCACCCCTGTTTCCGGGGAAACGATACCGACCCCTCGCTCCATCAACTTGGAAACGTTGGCCTGAACGGCTGATGAAGACCAAATACGGGGATTCATGGCCGGGGCATGGATGATGGGGCCCTTGAACGAGAACAATTGCGAGCTAAGCAGGTCGTCGCCTATGCCGCAAGCGTGTTTTGCCAGGGTATTGGCAGTGGATGGAGCGACAAGAAACAAGTGAGCGTTCTGAGCTGGTTCCAGGTGGGCGTACTCGGCTTGATTCGAGTCAAAAAGTCCTTCATAGACCGGTCCCGGGGTTAAGGACCGAAACTGTAAAGGCCGGATGAACTCCTGGGCCGCGGCGGTCAACGTCACCCCCACCAGAACATCGGCCCGCTGAAGCCGACGCATGATGTCCACGGCTCGAAAGGCGGAGACGCTGCCGGTAACGCCCAGTTGGAGGCGCTTTCCGGCAAAGCCGGTGAAATCGGTATGCGAGGTGGTCATTGAGTGAGCGTACGTTCTTGTCGGGTGGGCGGTGTGGGCGCATTACTCGCTGCCTTGGGGGCGATCCAGATTTCCATCTCGGTTGAGAAGCGGCCGTCATGGATATTGATGATGCAGTCCCGTTCCGGCTTGGTGAAAACCATGATGGTTCGTTGATAACGAAATGAGCTGCTCAAGTGCCATCCGTCCTTGAGCATGTTGTTGGTAAAAAAGGTCGTCAGCGAAACCGGGTCCACACGGCCCTTGAAAACGAGCATTCCGGCCTTTACTCCCGGGGTTTCCAGGACGAAGGAAGAGCGCGGGACCAGCTCCATGTCCCGAGGCACGAGGATGTCGTCAAAATCGTAATAATAGTTTGCCGCTCCGGACGGAGTGACGGTCGGATCAGTGTGGTCGCCGTTCCCACCGTGCTGCTTGGAAGCACAGGAAGCGACAAAGAGCAACAGACAGGCAAGCAATATACGGGTGGTGGTGTTCATTGTGGTCTCCATTAAAGTGTTGGTAGAGTGAGGTTGTTGTGCCTGAAGGGGAGCATGCATCGGCGGCAAAAGATCATGGGGTGTGCTCGTCGACGATGATTATCCCAAAAATAGAGTTTACGAAAATGTTTGCCAACGATGTTTGAAAAGTGCTCGATGCCAAGAAAGCGTTTCGTGCGAGACAATAGCAGCTTTTCTTTTGTTTTTTATCCTAGACCAAGTAAACTTGAGACTCAAGAGCCAATGACTCCTCTATCAATTTCAAGAAACATCAGTCCGACGTTTTCCCTCGATGCATACGACTACTATCTGCCGGAGTCCCTGATCGCCCAAAATCCTCCGCAATCCCGCGAAGCATCACGCCTTTTGATCATGGGAAGGGGCGACGACTTGCCGCCGGCGGTCGGTGTCTTCAATGACGTTCTAGAACACCTTCCACGAGGATCATTGATCGTGGTCAACAATTCCCGCGTGGTTCCGGGGCGACTTCGAACAGTTGGAGAGCATGGAGGCGGAATGGAACTGCTCCTTCTGACGCCACTCAATCTCTTGCGACGCGACCAACGCACCGTAGGGGCCAGGGCCGTGGCAACGAGCGACGTGCTGCTTCGTCCGGCCAAAAAGGCCAGGGTCGGCAAGGTATTGAACTTCAGCGAAATCCAGGTAACGGTTTTGGAAAAAGGCGAATTCGGGCAAACAAAAGTGGAACTGAGTTGGCCGACATATCTTTCATTGGAAGAGTTTTTACGATCAAACGGAGAAATCCCCCTCCCCCCCTACATTCGCCGTCCATCGGACCAACGAGACCTGGAACGATACCAAACCGTCTACGCCGATGAACAGGAAACCGGTTCCATCGCGGCTCCGACGGCCGGGTTGCACTTCACTCCGTTGTTGCGCGACAAGCTGATCCAGGCTGGGCATGAGTGGGCCGAAGTGACGCTCTATGTCGGATACGGCACGTTCAGCCCGATCCGCTGCGACGATATCCGTGACCACCGGATGCACGGCGAATACGTGAAAATCACCCAAGGCGCCGCGGAGGCGGTCCGCCGGGCTAAACAGGAAGGCCGGGCGATTGTCGCCGTGGGAACAACGAGCTTGCGGACATTGGAGGGCGTCGCCGCCGTCCGGGGCGGAGTGGAACCGTTTGAGGGCTGGTTGGACACGTACATCTACCCGGGATTTTCGTTTCAGGTCGTGGACGGGTTGATCACCAATTTCCATCTTCCGAAATCCAGTTTGCTGGTGTTGGTCAGCGCCTTTGCCGGTCGAGAACGGATTTTAGCCGCTTACCGAAGGGCCATGGCGGAAGGGTTTCGCTTTTTTTCATACGGAGACGCGATGTTCATTCGTCCGTGATCTTTAGCGGGCGCTCCCATTGTCGGAAAGATGAGGGGAATTGAGCCGAACGCGGGGAATGCGGCGAAGAAAGTTTTCAAGGCGACTTTTCAATCCGCCTCGGTTCGCGTAATTGCTGGAAAGCCGTCTCTACCGACGGAATATGTTCAGAGGTCCGATCTGGAGGAAAAATGATGAGACCAGTAGAGTTTCGGGAAGACCGGTGCAAGGGCTGCGCTCTGTGCATGACGGTTTGTCCCAAGGAAATCATCACCATGTCCTCGCGATTCAACACGTCCGGTTACAAGGTCGTGGAGGTGCGCGACGAGGTGGTGGAAGAGTGTACGAGTTGCGCGGCGTGCGCGCTGATCTGTCCGGACTATGCCGTATCCGTATGGCGCAAACCGGCAAAAGCCAAGAAAGGAGAGATCGCCGATGTCCACGCCGGGTGAACGAGTCTTGATCAAAGGCAACGAGGCCATTTGTCGCGGTGCCGTGGATGCCGGATGTCAGTGCTTTTTCGGATATCCCATCACGCCGCAGAACGATATTCCGGAATATATGTCCAAGGTCATGCCCAACCTTGGACGCGTGTTCGTGCAGGCTGAAAGCGAGGTGGCCGCGGCCAACATGCTCCTGGGCGCGGCGGCCTGCGGGGTGCGGGCCATGACCTCTTCGTCGAGCCCCGGAATCTCGCTGAAGCAGGAGGCCATCTCCTACATGGGCGGCACGGAGCTGCCAGCCGTGATCGTGAACATCAGCCGTGGCGGACCTGGATTGGGCGATATCGGTCCGTCCCAGGGCGATTATTATCAAGCCGTCAAGGGCGGTGGCCACGGGGACTACCGACAGCTCGTCCTGGCGCCCGGCACGGTGCAGGAGGCTTACGATCTGATCGGCAAGGCCTTTGATTTGGCCTTTGCCTACCGCAATCCCGTGATGCTCCTCGGCGACGCCATCATCGGTCAAATGATGGAGCCGGTCACCCTGGGGACTTCCAGTGGGCCGACCAGGGTCGATCAGGATTTGGGGTGGAATCTGATGGGCAAGGGCGATCGCGCTCCCCGATTACTGAAATCGCTGCATCTGACAGACGGTGCCTTAGCCGGCCACAATATTCGCCTACGCGACAAATATGCGTCCATGGAACGGGACGTGCTTTTCGAAAATTTTCTCGTGGACGACGCCGAATTGATCGTGGTCGCCTTCGGCTCCATCGGCCGCATCGCCAAGAGTACCATTCGCAAGCTACGGGCGTCCGGCAAAAAGGTCGGTCTGCATCGGCCCATCACCTTGTTTCCCTTTCCAAGCCGGGAATTGGACAAGCTGGCCTCCGGGGGCAGACGTTTTCTGACCATCGAGCACAATCTGGGGCAGATGGTGGACGATGTCCGTCTGGCGGTCAGAAAGCATGCGGATTCTGACTTTTACGGCCATATGCCCGGCAACCTGCCGACTCCGGAAGACTTTGAACAACCCATCCTTGCGGCACTGGGGGTGAACTCATGAAAAACGGTAAGGCGGCCTTCACCTTGCCCGGCGTGTTGGCGGACGTACCGACCCACTATTGTCCGGGCTGTCAACACGGCGTGGCCCAACGCCTGGTCGCGGAATGTCTGGACGAGCTTGCTCTGTCCGAAAAAGCCATCTGCATCGGTTCCATCGGGTGTTCGGTTTTCATCTACAACTACCTGATGGTGGACTGCGTGGAAGCGCCCCATGGACGCGCCCCGGCCGTGGCCACCGGCGTCAAGCGCGCCCGGCCCGAAGCTGCGGTGTTCACCTATCAGGGCGACGGGGACCTGGCCTCCATCGGCATGGCCGAAACCATGCACTGCGCCAACCGAGGGGAACGGGTGACCATCGTTTTCGTGAACAATACAGTGTACGGGATGACCGGCGGCCAGATGGCCCCCACCACCATGGTCGGGCAGCGAACCACCACTTGCCCTGGCGGTCGTTGCGCGGACAGCGAGGGCGAACCGATTAGAATGACGGAGATTATCGCCTCTCTCGGAGGGACCGCCTATGCGGCCCGTGTGGCAGTGGACTCGGTCAAGAACGTTCGAGCGGCCAAGAAGGCCGTGCGCAGGGCCTTCGAAGCGCCTCTGAACAACCTCGGGCTTGGGTTCGTGGAAATCCTGGCCACGTGCCCCACTAACTGGAAAATGACCCCGGTGCAGGCCAACAAGCGCATTGCGGAGGAACTTATCCCCTACTTTCCCTTGGGAACCTACAAGGATCTCGCTGCGCGGGAAGCTGTTGATGAGAGGGAGGTGGGACGATGAACGGATACCAAGACGTCATCGTGGCCGGATTCGGCGGCCAAGGGGTCATGCTGATCGGGACGCTTCTGGCCTACGCAGCTATGGAAGACGGGCAGAACGTGACCTATCTGCCGGTTTACGGCCCGGAAATGCGCGGTGGCACGGCGAACTGCACCGTGGTGATTTCCAAGGAGGACATTGGTTCGCCGATCATCCGTCTTCCAAAGTCGTTAATCGCCATGAACCGTCCGTCATTGGACAAATTCCAGCCTCAGGTCCTGGACGGGGGTATCGTGGTGGTCAACTCCTCCCTGGTGGACATGAAGTTGGCCGACTCGTCGCGGGTCAGGGCCGTGGGCGTGCCGGCCAACGAGATCGCGGACGGTCTCGGCAATACCAAGATGGCCAACATGGTGGCCATCGGTGCGTACGTTCAACTGACCGGCGTCGTGCCGTTGGACGTGCTCAAAGCCAGTCTGAGAAAGGTCATTTCACCGAACTACGCGAAAATGATCCCCGCCAACGAACAGGCGATTCAGGCAGGAGCCGACGCGGTCCGGGTCTGAGTCTTCGCGACGACCAAAGGGGCGGGTTTCAGACTCGCCCCAACCCTGCTCTACCATGAACACAATCAAGCCGGTCTTCATCCCCGATCACCTTTACGGAATAATCGGCTATCCGCTGGGGCACAGCTTGAGCCCCCTGCTCCACAACTGGGGCTTCCAGCACTACAATTTGAAGGCTATTTACTGTAAGTGGCCGATGCCGACCGACAGGCTGCCGGAATTTGTCGCGGCCTTGCGGACATTGTCGATTCCAGGCGTAAGCGTGACCATCCCCCACAAGCGAGCGATCATGCCGTATCTGGACGGACTGACCGCCGACGCGATGCACGCCGGAGCCGTGAATACGCTGTTCTGGCGCGACGGGGAACTCTGGGGGGACAACACGGATGTCCAGGGCTTCCTGGAGCCATTGACGGCCAGGCGGAGCCAGATCAGGACGGCGCTGGTCCTTGGTGTCGGGGGGGCGTCCAGAGCCGTGGTCTGGGGCTTGAAACGGTTCGGAGTCGAACGCGTCACGGTCTGCGGACGCAGCTCGGAAAGCACGGTATCCCTGGCTCGAGATGCTGGATGTGTTTATATTCCCTGGGAAGAACGTGGGCAATGGAGCGGAGATCTGCTGGTTAACGCCACTCCGCTGGGCATGTCCGGTAAATTCAGGGAATTAAGCCCTTGGCCCGGTAAAATCTCCAATATTCACATTGCCTACGACCTGGTCTACAATCCCCAGGAAACGTGTTTTCTCCGCCAAGCCAAGGAAGGTGGCATCCAGAGGGTCGGTGGGCTGGAAATGTTCATCGCCCAGGCCCAGGGGCAGTTTCGTCTCTGGACCAAAAAAGAACTCCCGAACGAACCCGTTCGGGAGTTGCTTTCATCCGCTCTTGGCGAGGTCGGATAGTATCGAGCCAATCGGCTCGACCCGTGTTACTGTGTAACGTAAATCTTGAGGTTGTCACCAGGGCGGATCAGCCCGTTGCGCGGTAGCTTGTTCCATGCGACCAGATTACTGGTTGTTACGCCATAACGCTGGGCTATGCGCCACAGGGTGTCGCCGCTGCGGACGCGGTACTGAACCACGTTGGTCGTGGCTGACGCCGTCCGAGTACCTGCGCGTTCGATCTGGGGAATGTACAGTCGTTGTCCAACGCGTAAGGTGGAGCCGGATGTTATGCCGTTAGCTTGAGCCAAAGTTTGGACGGTCACGCCGTGACGTCTGGCCAAGCTCCACAGCGTATCTCCGGACTGAACCACATGGTTGGCGCGCTGACTGGCCCGCTCCTGCGTGGAGGCGGCTCCTCCGGACTGACGAGCCGCGGCCACGGCGGCGGGTGATGCGGGAACCATCACGGATTCGCCGATGCGCAGCGTGTTGCTGGTTCTGTTGTTGATGCGCTTCAGGACATCGATGGGGGTGTCGAAACGGGAGGATAGGACGTACCAGGAGTCGCCCCGACGGACCTGATAGCGCTGAAATCCAGTGAACGGCGCGGAACTTGGTTTTTTCAGGTAGGCGGCGACAGCGGTTTGTTTCTCTTCCGGCACGAAAATGGTCACTTTCTTGCCGGGAGGGCTGACTTGACGGCGAAATGAGGGATTCAACTGGCGAAAGGTATCCCAATCCATTCCGCTGGTTGATGCCAGGGCTACGAGATCCGTTCCTCCAGTAATTTCTATCTCGGCCAAGCGTGGACTGTTGTTCCAGTCGATAGGGTCGAAGCCGAGTTCTTCTAGGTTTTGGATAATTTTCAAGATGGCCATGAATTTAGGGACATAGTGCCGCGTCTCATTGGCCAAGAGGTTGTTGATGCTGGCGAGGTCAAAATAATTATCCGTCCCGCTGCGCTGCATGGCCCGGGAGATACGTCCCTCACCTGCATTATACGCTGCCAAAGCCAGGTACCAGTCGTCAAACATGTTATAGAGGCGGGAAAGGTAAGCGGCGGCGGCATGGGTGGACAGACGAGGGCAGCGGCGTTGGTCGATCCACCAGTCGAACGTCATCCCGAAAGATTCACCTGTCCGAGGCATGAATTGCCACATGCCACCGGCACCTGCCCTGGAGTAAGCCATGGGGTTATAGCCACTTTCCAAAAAAGGAAGATAAATCAGGTCGTGAGGAATACCGTACTCGGCAAATATGTCACGAACTTCGGGGAGAAATTGCTCGGATCGTTTGAGCCATATCTCGAAGCGATCACGAATATCGTGGGTGAAAAAACGAAAAAAACGCTCCACATCTTTCGTTTCTTGGATATCCAGGACAAATTCAAAATCCAATGGTGCTTCTAACGCTTTTCTTTCCGCATCAGTCAGCGGATCGTCAAAGTCAACGATGATTTGTCCATATGCGTCCAAGGGTGGGTCGGGCAGAATGAATGTGTCACCGCTCTCCAGTTGCGTACTGGAGGGGATTTGCCCATCAGCGGTGATTCGGGCATCCTTGACGGTATCGGGCTCACCGATGAGAGTTGTGGGCTTCTGGTGGCCTGCGCAGGCGGTTAAAAAAAGCGAAACCGTCAATACGAGCATTGTCCTTCGTATGTTCATGCGGGGCTCCGTGGGCATGAGACTCAGGTTGGGGATGATTGCGAGGACTATCCGATCCCATTGACATTCCGTGATTTTTTTAGACATTTCACGGTTCTCTTTGTTAACAGATGTGGTCATCTAACGGAAAACATACTGAAATGCAAGATAAAATTCCAAAAAGAAAGCAGAACGACAAGATGAATCATGATATCGACGAAGATCCAGGCTGTTGGACCGTGGGACGCAAGCCTGTTCAAGAGGTTTTGTTTTCCAAACCTGAGCAGGTGGACGTTGTGTATATTCAGGACGGCGTCAGATCGCATGCCCTGGAACGAATCGTGGACGTCTGCAAGAGCCAAAAAGTCCGCTATCGCAAGGTCACTGACGCGGAGATGCGGCGTATTCATCCCGGAAATCATCAGGGCGTGCTGGCCAGGATATTTCAACCGGGCTTCACGAATATGGCCGCGGTCCTGGAGCGGACCGCGACGGCTCCCCTGCCCCTGGCCCTTGCCTTGGACCAGGTCCAGGACCCCGGAAACCTGGGGACCCTGGCCAGGACCATGGTCGCATTGGGGGGAGCGGGAATCATTTTGCCCAAAAATCGAACCGCCTTTCCCGGGGCCGTGGCCGCCAAAGCCAGCGCCGGAGCGTTGAACCGACTGCCCATCGCCCAAGTGACCAACCTGGCCAGAAGCCTGGAATACTGCGTGGACCAGGGCTGTACAGTGTACGGCACGGTGGTCGGCGACGACGCGGAAAATCTGTTCTCGTTCACCCCGACCTTCCCAGCCGTGTTGGTGCTGGGCAACGAGGACAAGGGTATCCGGCCCAATGTCCTCAAGCGATGCGACCACAAACTGTTCATCCCCATGCCGGGAGAGATGCAGTCTCTGAACGTGGCCCAGGCAGGAGCCATGGCTCTGGCCATGTTCGCCCGGGCCAAGGTTTTGAGCTGATTGGGCGTTGAACTGATCGAGTGATAAACTGACTAGGCGAGGATCATCCACGTGACTCGAAGTCGATGCGCGGGTCGATCAGGGTGTACATCAGGTCGCCTGCCAGATTGAGCAGGAGACCCAGCAGGGTAAAAATGTACAGAGTCCCGAACATCACCGGGTAGTCCCGGTTGATGGCCGCCTCGAAGCCCAGCAGGCCGAGCCCGTCCAGGGAGAAAATCACCTCGATGAGCAAGGCGCTGGTGAACAGGATGCCGATGAAGGCGCTAGGGAAACCGGCGACCACGATGAGCATGGCGTTGCGGAACACGTGGCCATAGAGCACCCGTCGTTCCGCGAGGCCCTTGGAGCGGGCCGTCATCACGTACTGCTTGTTAATCTCTTCCAGGAAGGAGTTTTTGGTGAGCATAGTCAGGCCGGCGAAACCGCCGATGACCATGGCCGCCACGGGCAGGGTCAGGTGCCAGAAATAATCCAGAACACGCAAGGGCCAGCTCAGCTCATGCCAATTCTCAGACGTCAGGCCGCGCAGAGGAAAGATGTCCAGAAAACTGCCTCCGGCGAACATCACGATAAGCAACACGGCGAACAAAAAGCCGGGAATAGCGTAGCCCACCACGACGACGGCGCTGGTGGCCACGTCGAAGGCGGACCCGTCCCGGACCGCCTTGCGAATCCCCAGAGGAATGGAGATGGCGTAGACCAACAGTGTCGTCCACAGCCCCAGGGAAATGGACACGGGCATTTTCTGGAGGATCAGCGAAACCACGGTTTGGTCGCGGTAAAAGCTCTGTCCGAAGTCGAACCGCAGGTAATTGCCCATCATCTGAACGAACCGGGTCGCCGGAGGCTGGTCGAACCCGTACATCCTCTCCAGTTCCGCGATCAGCTCCGGATCGATGCCTTGAGCCCCTCGATATCGGGATTGGTCAACTTCCGAGAGATGGGCGGCCTGCATCTCGCCCCGGTCAGTGCCGGCGAAGCGCCCCGTGGCCGCGACGTCATGGCCGCGCAGTTGCGCGATCACCCGTTCCACCGGACCGCCGGGCGCGGCCTGGATAATGATGAAGTTCAGGACCATGATTCCCAGCAGCGTGGGGATCATGAGCAGCAGTCGGCGCAGGATGTAGGCGGTCACGGCGGGTCTTCCGGCAAGGGGCGGCTAGGATGGTTCCGGGAGATTGACATGGCACTGCCGGGGCGGACTACTTCTCCCACCAGGCGTCCAAGGCCAGCCCGTATCTGGGGTTGATTTCCGGTCGGGCGAATTTGTCCCAATACGCTACGCGGAATTCACGCGAATGCCAGTGTGGGATCACGTAGTGGCCGTGGAGCAAGACCCTGTCCAGAGCCCGGGCGCGGGTGACCAGGCTGTCCCGATCCGGAGCGGCGATGACCAGGTCCACCAGTTCGTCCACCACCGGGTCACGGACCCCGGTGATGTTCCGGGAGCCGGGCGTAGCCGCCGCCTCGGAGGTCCAGAAGTCGCGCTGCTCGTTGCCCGGCGACAGGGATTGCGGAAACAGGCCTACGGTCATGTCGAAGTCAAAATCGTTCATCCGGTTCTGGTATTGGGTGGCGTCCACGGTGCGCACCCGTACGGTGATCCCCAGCCGTTCCAGGTTGCGGGCATAGGGCAGGCAAACCCGCTCAAAGACCGAATCGTTGAGCAGGATCTCAAACTCCAGGGCCTCGCCGCCTGAGGTGTAGCGCAGCTTGCGATCCCGACCGGAAATGGTCCAACCGGCCTGCTCCAAAAGGACCAAAGCCCGGCGGAGATTTTCGCGAATGTTCCCCGACCCGTCGGTGACAGGCGGCTGGAACTCCGTGGTAAAAAGGCTTTCCGGCAGAATGTCCCCGTGCGGTTCCAGCAGGGCCAGTTCCTCCGGGGAAGGCAGGCCGGAAGAGGCCAGTTCGGAGTTGGAAAAGTAGCTCGCGGTCCGGGTGTACGCGCCATGAAAAAGGTTGGCGTTGGACCATTCGAAATCAAAGACCTCGGCCAGGGCCTGCCGGACCAGGGGGTCGCGGAACATTGGGCGGCGGGTGTTGAAGGCAAATCCCTGCATGCCCGTGGGCAGTTCGTGGGGAATCTCCGCCATCACGATCCGTCCCTGACGCAGGGCCGGCCCGTCATACCCCGTGGCCCAGTTTCTGGCCACGTTTTCCTGCCGGAAGCCGTACTGCCCGGCCTTGAAGGCCTCCAGGGCCACGTTCACGTCCCGGTAATAGTCGTAGCGCATCACGTCGAAGTTGTGCCGACCGCGGTTCACGGGCAGGTCCGCGGCCCAGTAATCCTCCACCCGCTGATAGGTGATGGATCGTCCGGGCTCCACCCGGGCGATGCGGTACGGGCCGCTGCCCAAGGGGATGTCCAGGGTCGTGCGTTCAAAATCCTGATCCTGCCAATAGGCTTTGGACAGAACGGGCATCTGACCGATGATCAGCGGCAGCTCCCGGTTAACCGTTCCCCCGAAGGAAAACCGGACCTGCCGGGGGCCGATTTCCTCCGCCGAGACCACGTTGGCGTAATATGCCCGGTAGAACGGATGGCCCTTGGTCTGGAGCAGCTCCAAGGTGAAGATCACGTCCTGCACCGTGATGGGCGAACCGTCATGAAACCGAGCCTCTTCCCGCAAGGTGAAGGCCACCCAGGAGTGGTCCTCCGGGATCAGCATGCTCTCGGCGATCAGCCCGTATTCGGAAAACGGCTCGTCCTGGGACCGTTCCGTCAGGGTCTCGAAGATCATCCCCATGCCCAGAGGAGGCGTGCCGCGCAGGATAAAGGGATTCAGGCTGTCGAAGGTCCCTATGCCGGCGAGTCGCAACTCCCCGCCCTTGGGGGCGTCGGGGTTGACGTAGTCGAAGTGGGTAAAGTTCGGCGGGTACTTCAGGTCATAATGCAGGGCCAGCCCATGCCGCCAGGCCGGCTCAGCTCCGGATGAAGCGGGAGCGGCGAGGAACAGGGTTAAAGCCACAAGCAGGGCAAATCGGAAATGGAGCTGGAGTGCGGGCATGGGTCCTCGCTTTGAATGATCGATTGGCGAAGTTGGAATGGAGCGACTGGTGAGTCACGCTTTTCGAGAGAATACGGAACCATGGATACCGAAGCAAGGGGAGCCGGAAGGGAATTGAAAGAAGCAGGGTGCAGTTCATGCCGCGGTCCATGTCCATCGCGATGACACCTGGGCCGGACTGGGTTATGGTGAGGCGTATGCAGCGAGTTGAACTGGCCGACGGGCGGTCCTGTCCATACCGGATTCAGGAGTCCGACCGCGCCCGAAGAATCCGGCTCAAGCTGTCAGCCACCGAGGGCATGGTGGTTATCGTACCCGCCGGGACGGTTCCGCATCGTGACGATCTGGAGCGACTGATCCGGACCAAATCACGCTGGATCACCCGCCACCTGCACCGGTTCGCGCAGCAGGAACGTGTCGCGCAGACCTGGGATCTCGCGTTGCCGGGGCATATCCACCTGTCGGCCATTAACGAACGATGGGAGGTACGCTATGCCGACCCGGACGCGAATCAAGCGCCCATGTCGACCCGGGTGCGCGTCATGACCCAGGGCGTGCTCCGGGTTTGCGGGCCGGAGTCGGGCCGTGCCGAGGATTGCGCCCATGCGCTGCGGGCCTGGGCGCGCGCCAAGGCCGGCGCCGTGCTGCCGGCCTGGCTGGACGAACTGGCGCAAGATTTACGGATGTCCTTTTCCCGGGTCTCGATTCGCGATCAGCGAACACGCTGGGGAAGCTGCTCCCGACACGGCCGCATCAACCTGAACTGCAAACTGCTCTTCCTCCCCCGCCCCTGGACCCGCTACGTCCTGATTCACGAACTCTGTCACACTAAAATCATGAACCACGGCCCGGACTTCTGGGCACTGGTGGCCATGCATGAGCCGCAAGCCCGGCGCATCCGAACGGAAATGCGTTCGGCCTGGATGAAAATCCCGGCTTGGATGACCACAGCCTGATCTGAAGACGAAAATGCTACTGAACCTCCTGCTCTTTTGGATGTATGCTTACGTAATCCTGGCCATCGGCTTTGGATTTCTCAAATCCGTACGGCCCTGGCTGAAAAGGGAGGACGATTCGATTCACCCGGGGTTTGTTCTGCTGTTCGGTCAGTTCGCCATCGGCGTGGTCGCTTTGCTGGCGCATTTTTTCGTCGCGCTCGACCACGTTTTGCCAGTGCTGGGAATCATCTTGTTGTTCATTCTGGGGGTGAACCGACTACCGGCCATTTCCCTTTCGAACCACCTCCTTGTTCTGGGGGCATGCCTGTTGGCGATTCCCTATACGATCGGCGTTGACCCGGGGTATGACGGCGGACTGTATCATATTCCGCATCAACTGTGGCTCCGGGAAGAGAAGATTGTTTTCGGCTTGGCGAATTTTCACGGGCGGTTCGGGTTCAGTTCCTTCCAGGAATACGTGTGGGCCATGCAGTGGATCGGAGATCGGCTGAACCTGGTGGCTTTTTCCGGCGGGTTATATTTTGTTGCGTTTTTCATCTTTATCTACAGGTGGATCAGGGCTAAAGACGGTGAGATTGTCTTCCTGGTCATGGCCTTGCTGGCTACCATGGCGGTTTTTGTTCGTTTCGGCGCCACGGATGTGTTTTTCATCACCGGCTTTACGTTTATCGACAATCAGGCCGGTCTGCTCGTCATCCTGACATTCCTTTTCGGTTACCAGCTCTTACGCGATGACGGGCTCACCCCAGGTAGAGACGCCTCGGACGTCGATTTTCTTTTGTTGCTCTTTTTAGGGCTGCTGACCTTCCTTCTGAAGCTCTCAACCGTCCTCGTACTGGGCTGGGTCGGCTACGTTTCCCTGTCGCTGGGCCGACAAGGTCGGATTTCATTATCCAAGATTTGCGTTCCTTGTCTTCTGGCCTTTGGATTGATTCTGATCTGGCTCGCCAAAAATGTGATTACCACGGGATGCTTTCTTTATCCCGCGACTGGGACGTGCCTTGATCTTGCGTGGGCCGCGACGGCCAACGCCCAGGCCGATGCCCATTGGGTCACGGCTTGGGCGCGACACCCTCACTCCGGGCTATCCGCGCTGGAGTCTTGGGCATGGCTGAAAGAGTGGTGGGGTCCGACTTACGCGAAACAGTTCTTAAGGTATTTAATCGTCTGCGCGGCGCTGGTTGCGGCGGCATTATGCGTGACTCGGCTCTTCAAGCTTCCTTTAGCGCCGTCCTCGACAAAGCTGGCCGGGTTGCTGTTCGTGCTCGGGGCACTGGCCTTCTGGTTTTTGAACGCGCCGAACCCACGGTTCGGATCAGGAGCCCTTTTACTGTTTCCTCCCATCGTCGGATTGCATTTTCTCGGAAGGTTGGATGCCCCCATGCCGCACTCTCCGCGTCTTCGGTGGCTGAGAAGCATCGCGGTGGCGTTCCTCTTGGCGGGAGCTGTCTGGGGAGGCTGGAAGCACCGCCATGATGCGCCGTTTTTGTCCGGATTCGAGGTCGTGCGCGCACCCGTGCCGGAGGTGCTGGACGACCCTGTTTATGGGGTTCGGCCGGAAGTCGGCGATACGTGTTGGGCCGCGCCTCGCTGCGCTCCTTCTTCACGGCCTGAGCCGCTGGTATGGCGTGATTATCTGTTGTTTCCGGCTCCTGAAGGCCAAACCGGCGAATAAATGCGTTGCCGGGGCTCAGGGGGTTTTCGCGATGGGCGCATGAAATGCAAAAAAAGCCGCGACGTCGAATACATGAGTCGCGACTCCTTTTGTGGGTGGGACGATGTGACGTTTGTTCCGACTAACGTGTTGCCATGATGTTTCTCGTCGAGTGATTGCGGAATTTTCGTCCAAGGAGAAAAAGCTGTCACCAGGGCAAGGATGACGTTGGGATCATTGTCGCCGCGAGGATGGACGCGCATTCATTAACGCAATCCGGGAGACCATCACATGGGCATGTGATGATTCGGCGTTTTTTAAGTGTCGTGAGCTTGGCCAGATCCTGACGAGGGACGCGCCGTAAGCGGGTGGGCGTGGTTATTCGAATTTGTCGTAATAGATGTTCGTTTCCTGGAGGCCACGCTGCTTCAAGGCGTCGACGCAGGCGTCGATGAGGTTGGAGGAGCCGCAAAGATAAGCTTCGTAGGCCGTGGCGTCCGCGATGTATTTAGGCAGAACCGCGGGAATGCGACCGCGTTCGCCCTTCCATTCGGAGTTGGGGTCTTCCCTGGTCAGGCAAGGCACGTAGCGGAAGTTGGGCAGTTCCTTTTCCAGGGCGAAAAGTTCTTCTGTGAAGAACAGGTCGTCCTGGTTGCGGCCGCTGAAAAAGTAGATCGCCTCACGGTCGTCGCCGCGTTCGCGCATGTCGCGCAGAATGCTCCAGATCGGGGCCATGCCGCTGCCTCCGGCCAAAAACACCGCCGGGGCTTTGGTGTCGGAAAGCTTGAAGTCGCCGAAGGGGCCGCTCAGGTAAACTTCCCGGCCTTCCTGGAGATGGTCGAAGACCCAGGTGGTGCAGATGCCTTCCGGCACCTTGCGGATGATCACTTCCACATGGCGGCTGTCCGAGGGGATGGAGGAGACGGAGTAGGCGCGCATGACCGCGTCGCGGCCCGCGTACTCCCGAGATTCAAGCTGGATATACTGGCCGGCGGCAAATTCGATGGATTCCGGCTGGTTCAGGGCAATGCGCAGTTCCACGACGTCGTAGGTCAGCTTGCGCTTGTGGACTAACTTGCCCTGAAAGCGCTTGGCCAGAAACAGCTCGTCCGGGATGGCCAGCTTGATGTCCCGGCGGACCTTGACCTGGCAGGACAGCCGGACGTTGGCCTTGATATCTTCGGGTGTCAGGTAGGGCTCTTCCACCGGACTGACCATCCCTCCACCGTCCAGGACCTTGACCTTGCAGTAGGCGCAGCTTCCCCGTCCGCCGCAGGCCGAAGGGATGAAGATGTCGTTTTCGGCCAAGCTGGAGAGCAGCGAGGACCCGCCGGTGACGACCAGGCTTTTCTTGCCGTCGTTGATGTCCAGTGTGCAGGGGCCGTAGTTCAGGATGCGGCGTTCGGCGAAGACGAGCAGGAGGGCCAGCAGGAGGGTCGTAATGGCCAGGAAGCCGACGGCGAGACCGATGGAAGCGAGCATGGAACGTCGTGTGGATGGAGGTTGGCAGTCCGTTGAAAAAACCCAATTGCCGCGTCGCCGCAAAAAGTTCAAATTCTCACGTATGAAGAAATACGCTTCGACCTTGATTCGATTGCCAGGACGGCAAATCGAAAATGTGGCGAAGCCTCAGCCCGTGAGGGCCGGACACAGGACGTGTCCGGTAGCTTTTTTTGCTCCTTGCACTTGGGTTTTTTGAACGGACTGTGGATAAGGACTTTTTCAACATCCGGTTTAGGGAGAAAGCGCTCCGGCCGTGGCGCGGTTTCGGTTTTGAAGATCGCCGTTAAATCCGGATCATGCCGGAAAAGCCGACAAAGGCCAGGGACATGATCCCGATGACGATCAGGGTGATGCCCGGCCCGGCCAGACCTCGGGGCAAGGCTTGTTCGTTGATCTTCTCGCGGATGCCGCCGATGATGGCGATGGCCAGGGCCCAGCCAGTCCCTGCTCCAGCTCCGTAAGCCAAGGTTTGGAGCAGGTTGTAGGGCGTGCCCAGCATGAACAGCGAGACGCCGAGAATGGCGCAGTTGACCGTGATCAACGGCAGGAAGATTCCCAGGGCGTTGTAGAGCCCCTCGGAGATGCGTTCCACGACCATTTCCACGAACTGGACGAAAGCGGCGATGACCACGATGAACACGATCAGCCGCAAGTACTCCAGCTCCAGAGGCACGAGCAGATACCGGTAGACAAGGTAATTCAGCCCCGAGGTGCAGGTGGTCACGAAAATCACCGCCGCCCCCAGCCCCAGGCTGGTATCCACCTTCTTGGACACGCCCAGTACCGAGCACATGCCCAGGAAACGGGTCAGAAGAATATTGTCCGTAAAGGCCGCGGAAATAAAGATGAGCATGACCGAGGCGAAGCTGGTCAGGTTGGCGGCGTCTTCCATGCGTTCCTCCTTAAGAGAAAACCGGTTCGGAAGTACTTAGACCGGCTATAGAGGACTGGCAAGCCCGGCGTTTAATGGGATTTCGGGTGCGAGCCATGTTCTACTTTCCATCATCGTAAGTCCGTTCATCCACCAACGGCGGAGCGTTTTCGTCCAGCCTTTCTCCTTCTCCAAGAATTCTTACTTCCGGGCGCAGCTTCAACCCTTCCTGGAACACGGCCTGGATTTTTTCCGGCTCCACGGCCTCACTGAGTTCCACCCACAGCTCCAGACGATCCTTGCCCTTGGGGTTGGACACAACCACCTGCCACCGGGCCACCGACGGGACCAGGCACATGGCTTGGGCCACCTGGTGGGGGTAGATGAACTGGCCCTTGACCTTGGCCGTGTCGTCGGCCCGGCCCAGGATGCCGGCCAGTTTGGGGGCGGTGCGTCCGCAGGCGCAGGGTTCGGTGACCAGCCGGGAAAGATCCCCGGTGGCGAAGCGGATCAGCGGATACACGGGGTTGAACGGGGTGACCACCACCTCGCCGATCTCACCGGCGGGCAACGGTTCGCCGGTTTTCGGGTCGCAGATTTCCACCAGACAGCGCGATGACAGGTGCATCCCGCCAAGCGCCGGACACTCGTAGGCGATGCAGCCCAGGTCCGCGGTGCCGTAGCCCTGGCGGACCAGCATGCCGAAGCTGTTTTCCAGGTCCTGGCGCACGGACTCGGTCAGCCGTTCGGCGGCCACGAATGCGGTCCGTAGCTGAAAGTCCCGACGCGGGTCCTTGCCCTGGCCCACGGCCTTGTCCCGGATAATTTTCAGGAAACTGGCCATACCAACGAACCCGGTCACCGGCCAGGTGGTCATGATCTCCACCTGCTGCATGGTGTTGCCCGGTCCAGCGGGGATCACGGCGCAGCCCAGTTCGCGCAAGGGCTCTTCCAGCATCAGACCGGCCGGGGTGAGGTGGTAGCCGAAAGTCATTTGGACCAGGTCGGATTTGCGAAACCCCGCTGCGTGAAACGCCTCGGCCCAGCCCCAGAAATCCCGGGCGCATCCCTCCGGGTCGGCGATGGGGCCGGGGGAAAAATAGAGGCGGCGCAGATCGCCCAGGTCCGTGGTCAACAGCCCGCCCAGGCGAGGACCGGTGCGTTGCAGATCGATCAACTGCTTCTTGCGCAGCACCGGGATGCGCGGCCAGTCTTGCGGGGACCGGATGTCGTCCGGCGTCAGCCCCGCGCTCTCCAACCTGGCCTTGAACGCGGGCGCCTCGGTCCAGGCTTGGCGGGCCAAGTCCCTGACCACGTGCCATTTACGGTCACGACGTTGTTCCTCGGGTTCTTGTTCCATTTCGTGATATATGCCGCCGCTTCGTGATGCGTCGTCCATGGATCGCTCCTTAATTCCTGGTTCTGATGACGTTTCGAGATGGCCGGGGTAAGGCTCGATATGCGCTGAGCCGTCCAAATTATCCCATCGTGCATCGGCATGGTTAACCTGAACGGGACGAATATTCAACACCATCGTCAACGCGTCGTGGTCGGTGAAAACGCGCTCCGACATACTTCCCCGGCAGACTCCTCGGATAGATTAACTGGGCCGCAAAACGCCGCGGACAAGAACAAGGACGATCAGGCCGGTCATGGCCGAGGCCGCCGCGATGGCGGAGAAGCCGAAGGCCACGTATAACCAGCCTGCAAGGGCGCTGCCCGCGGCGTAGCCGAAATTTTCAAAGGTCGCGGACAGGCTGAGGTAGCGGCCCAGTTCTCCGGCGGGAACCAGTTCGGTTTGCAGAGCCCGGAAGGCACTGCCCCGGGCCGCGGCGCAGCCCATGATCAGAGGGAAGAGCATGAACGCCCCACCGGGCCAGTGGGTCAACAACGGACTGACAAGCATGAACAGCCCCGCACCCAGGGAGCCGAAGACGATCAGGCCGTAACGCCCGATCCGGTCCGAGAGTCGTCCCAGGAGTACGCTGCTGATGACCACGGCTACTCCACCGGCGGAAAAGACCCAGGCCACCTGCTGACTGGTCATGGACAAAACTTGCTCCATCCACAGGGGAAAGAACGGAATGAACAAGCCCATGCCTCCGAAGAGGCAGACCCCCACCCCGCATCCGGCAAGCAACCGGGGTGAAGCCAGGTGTCGGCGCATGTCCCTGAACATAGTCGGCCAGGAGATGGACGGGGTGGGCGGCAGGGCCGGCATCCAGCGCCAAGCCAGCCAGGCCGCTCCGGCCATGAGCAGCCCCAGCGCGACGAAGGGCAGGCGGTCGTCCATGGCCCCGGACAGGAATGCCCCGGCCGGGACACCGACGATCTGCCCGGCGGCGAAGCCGCTGATGATCCAACCCGTGGCCCATCCTCGATGAGACGGAGGGATGTAGTCGCCCACCGCGGCCAGGGTCCCGGTGGTCAGAGCCCCTCCCACGGCCCCGGCCAGTATCCGCATCAGAAGCATGGCCGAATAGGAGTAGGCCCACCAATGGGCGAAGAGCACCAGGGCCATCAAGGCGCTGGCCAGCATCAACAATCGCTTGCGGCCGAGCCGGTCGGAGACCGGCCCCCAGGCCAGGGTGCAGACGCCCAGGGAGATTGCGTATCCGGAAATCAACCAGCCCAGGTGGACCTCCGGAACGTCCAGGCGGACGCTGATCCGGGGCAAGAGCGGAGCCACGATCATGAATTGGCTCCAGGTGGCGAAAAGCAGTACCCACAGGACCGCGAGGATTTTTCTAGAGGAGGCCGGGTCGTAGGGAGGCGACGGCTCAACAGGGCCGTCCGTGCTTTTTTTGGGGAGGCTCCGTGAGGGATTCTTCTCGATAACTCGTGCGGGAAGCGGGACGGAAGAGTCGCTGACGGGTGACATGAGGTGTGAGAACGGCGGTACGCCGCGAGAGCGGAAGCCTCCTAGCCGTCGGTTAAGAGGCTCCGGGGGCTTCGGCGCAACACCTCAGCATCTTCAGGCCATCCTCGAACAGGACTTCTATCATGTTCGGCTTGATGAACCTCTGGACGTACCCCGGACCGAAAACCGAGTGGTTGATCACGTCTCCGTCCCCAAAATCGGCGGTCATGGCGTAGGGTTTAACGTCCCCCGGAGCCGCGGAGGCAACTTTGTTCTCCCAGAGGGCCAGAACCTCGGGGGAGGGCTTTTTGGGGGCCGCGGGTTTCTTGGCCGCTGAGGCCCTGGGCTTTTTCTCGGCCGGTGCTTTGGGCTGGGCGGCGGCCTTGGGGGGGCGGTGAGCGTGTTGCCCCCCACACACCTTGCATTGCACCTTGCCAATTTTTTCGTCGATCATGACTACAACATGGTGGTCCGTGACGGTCTTACATTTGCGGCAGGACGATTCGACCGAGCTGCCGGCCTGGATGGTTTCGGTGGTCATAGCGATCCTTCTGAGGGTCACGTCGCTCCGGAGAGTTCGTGACAGATGTTCCGGGTAAAAAAAGCCACAAGGAGCGTTTCCCCTTGTGGCGCGCCAACCGTAAAATTCTATTCGTTTCCCGTGGAACAGGCAATGGCCGCGAAAATCGTACTCGCGCTCAGCCGGTCCAACTGCTTGACAACCACTTTCCCGACCCCGCGGAAATCGTGGAATACACCTCCACCATGCTGGTTCCGCCTCTTTGCCGAGGCCTTGGTGCTGGATACCAGCAGCTGAATTCGTCGATTCCGGATTCGGCCTCCAGGCGATCAATAATAAACGGGCCGGACTTTTCAGCCCGGCCCGTTTATTTTTTTCACTGGCGATTGAATCCATCAAATCGGCGGAGCGATGGTCACCAAGGTCCGCATGTCCGTGGTCGCCTTGATGCCGTGGGGCACGCTGATGTCGCAGACCAGGACGTCGCCGGGCTTGGCCGGGAGGGTTCCGTCCTTGGCCAGGAATTCTCCCTCGCCTTCAACGATCAGGATCGAAAGCTGACCTTCAATGTCGTGGGAATGGATGGGCAGTTGCTGTCCGGCCCTGAAGTTGAAGTTCAGAATTTTGAAGTAGGGCGAGTCATGGACCAGAAACTTGCTCAGCCCCAGGTCGTTGAAACCATTGGCCTCGAAAAGATTGATCTTCTTCATGACGGTACTCCTTGGTTTAGAGGTGTTTTTCTTTTGTTTCGGTCAACGCGAGCCGTTCTTACAAAGGTTTCATGCCCTTGAACTCCACCCTGCCCTGCTGGGCGATTTGGCCTTGGCGGGTGATTACGATTTCCTGGTATGGGATGCGTTTGCCGGAGATGATCAGGGCCTGACGGACGATTTCAGCCAACCCGGCGCAGCAGGGCACTTCCATGGACAACACGGTGATGCTGTTGATCCCGGCCTGATTAAAGATTTCGACGAAGCGCTCGACATAGCTCTGGGCGTCGTCGAACTTGGGGCAGCCGAGCATGATCACTTTGCCGGGCAGCAGTTCCTGGTGCAGAGCCGGGTAGGCGGCCGGAGCGCAGTCCGCGGCCACCAGCAGATTCGCGCCTTTCAAAAAGGGTGCGTGCGGGGGGATCAGCCGGATCTGGACCGGCCAGTGGGTCAGGGCCGAGACCGGTTGCTCCGCGGAACGCGGACCTGGAGCGGCCGGAGACGGGCTTGGCGCGGGCTTGGCCGGGGCAAAGGTGGCCATGGCCGAGCCGGGGCATCCGCAGCCCAGGGTTGGGCCGGCTTTCGGCTTTTGGTCGGCTTGGGCTTGCTCCGCGGCCTTGAGTTCGTGCAGCCGCTCCTCCACGGCTTCCTCGTCAAACGCATCGGCCTCGCGTTTGATGACCGTGATGGCGTCCTTGGGGCAGGTTCCCAGGCAGGCGCCCAGGCCGTCGCAATACTTCTCGGCCACCAATCTGGCCTTGCCGTCGATGATTTCAATGGCCCCTTCGGCGCAGCCGGGCACGCAGACGCCGCAGCCGTCGCACAGGTCATCGTCGATGCGAACGATATCTCTCATTTCTCTCAGTTGCCTGGTCATGGTTCGGCTCTCCTTGTTGTCGCGGTTTGGCGGTCGCGCTGGGCGGGTTCACCGTGCGCGCGACTCCTTTATGCCGCATCAAGGAATCGGTTGCCTTGATCTGGGTCAAGTTTGGAAAAGAGTATTATTTTTTCTGGACCCTGGAAATGAAAAAGGGGGCGTTAACCCCCTTTTTCATTCAGTTCCCACGACTTCGAACTAGCCGAGAATGGCCTTCAGGTCTTCGTCCGGAGTGGTGATGGGTTTGATGTTGAAGGTGTCCACCAGGACCTGGAGCACGTTGGGCGAGGTGAAGGCCGGCAGTGAGGGTCCGAGGCGGATATCCTGGATGCCCAGGTGCAGCAGGGTCAGCAGGATGGCCACGGCCTTCTGTTCGTACCAGGACAGGACCAGGGACAGGGGCAGTTCGTTCACGCCCACGCCAAAGGCCTTGGACAGGGCCACGGCCACCTGGATGGCCGAGTAGGCATCGTTGCACTGGCCCATGTCCAGCAGCCGGGGCAGGCCGTCGATGGCGCCCAGATCCTTGTCGAAAAAGCGGAACTTGCCGCAGGCCAGGGTCAGGACCACGCAGTCCGAGGGCACCTTTTCCACGAACTCGGTGTAGTAGTTACGGCCGGGCTTGGCCCCGTCGCAGCCGGCAACCAGGAAAAAGTGGCGGATCTTCTTGTTCTTGACCAGTTCGACGACCTTGTCCGCCGCGGAAAGCACCGCGTTGCGGGCAAAGCCGGTCATTACGGTCTTGCCGGGGACGTCCTCGGCAAAGCCGGGCATTTCCAGGGCCTTGGCGATCACCGGACCGAATTCGCCGTTCTTGACGTGCTGGACCCCGGGAAAGCCCACCAGACCGGTGGTGAAGATGTTGCCCTTGTAGCTTTCCTGCGGGCGCTGGATGCAGTTGGTGGTCATCAGGATGGCCCCGGGGAAGGCGCTGAATTCCTTGTGCTGGTTCTGCCAGGCCGTGCCGTAGTGGCCATGGAAGTGCGAATAGGCCTTCAACTTGGGATAGCCGTGGGCCGGCAGCATTTCCCCGTGGGTGTAGATGTTGATGCCCTTGCCTTGGGTCTGCTTGAGCAGTTCGTCCAGATCCTTCAGGTCGTGGCCGGACACCAGGATGGCCTTGCCCTTTATCGGACCAAGGGGCACGGGCGTGGGGACCGGGTCGCCGTAGGCGCCGGTATTGGCCGCGTCCAGAATCTCCATGGTCTTCAGGTTGACCTCGCCGCAGCGCAGCACCAGTCCCAGCCAGTCTGGCAGCTCCAGATCCGTGCGGGTCATGGTGGCCATGGCCTCATGGATGAAGGCGTACACCGAGTCGTCGGTTTGGCCCAGAATCCGGGCGTGATCGGCATAGGCGGCCACACCTTTGAGTCCGAACAGCAGGGTATGCTTCAGGGAGCGCTTGTCCGGGTCGATCACCTTGTCGTTGTGCAGACCGTGCTCTTCGCCTTGGTGGACCAAGCCGTCCATGGTCGGAGCAGGCTCGAAGGTCGCTTCCGGAACATCGAATTCCGCAACGCCGCCCGCTGCCTTGACCTTGGCCCGCAGTTCCTCGCGGTAGGTGACAGCCTGTTTGATCAGGGGCACGAACCGCTCCGGATCGAAGTCCACGTTTGTCAACGTGGAAAACAGGGCCTCGCAGGCAAAAGCGTCGACATCCGCGCTCTTCACGCCCACCTTGCGGCCTTCGTGGGCCACCAGCCCCAACCCCTGCAGTGCATACACCAGCAGGTCCTGCAACGCGGCAACGTCCGGCTGTTTGCCGCACACGCCGACCTTCTCGCATCCCTGGCCCTTGGCCGTCTGTTCACACTGGTAACAAAACATCGTCATGACTCGCCTCCTCAGAATCTATAGGTTTGGTGAAAAGGATTTTCCGCCGAACACGGGTCCCGTTCTACCTAACTTGCAAAGCCGCGCCTTGATCTATGTCAAAAAGCCGCAAATCCGTTTTTCTGATGCTTTTCGGCAATGTCCGCTGTCAGTTTTTCCAGGGCGCATCTGTCTCGTTCAGTTGATGCAGATGCCCCCATGTCGACTCATGCCCCATCTCGCTGTGATGGTTGCCGCTACACGAGGTCCTGCCCGCCCTTGGGCAGCGTAAAATACACGGTCGTTCCCTGCCCTTGTGCGCTTTCCACCCAGATTCGGCCCTCATGCTTCTCGATGAACTGTTTGCAGATGACCAAGCCGAGGCCGGTTCCCTTCTCGCCTTCCGTCCCAAGCTGACGCTTATCCTTGGAAATGGTGAAGAGGTTGGACAGCCTCTCCTTGTTTATGCCGATACCGCTGTCTTTCACGGTCATCTGAATAACGTCGCCTTCTTGTCGGGCCGTAACGAGAACTTCTCCGCCACGGGGCGTGAATTTCACGGCATTGAAGAGCAGGTTGCGAATGACGGTGTTGATCATCGGCTTGTCGATCATGGCCGTCATGTTATGGGGGATGTCAATGGTAATGAAGATGCCCTTTTGATCGGCCACCCCCTGGGCCGATTTCAGGCTAATATCCGCCAATTCACGCAAATCGGACGACTTCCTTACAAACTCCAGGTTGCCTTGCTCCATGCGCGCCCATTGCATCAAGTCTTCCAAAAGCGCCATCACATTGCGCGTGCTCGTATGCAGTTCCACAGCCAGATGGGCGATCTCATGTTCCGAGAAGAGCTTGATGTCTTCGGAAAGCAGCTGGGTTGATGTCATCAGGCCGGACAAGGGGGATTTCAGGTCATGGGCGATAATGGAAAAGAGTCTGTCTTTGGCCTCATTGGATCTTCGCAGCTGCTGATTGACCTGCCTGATCATCTCCTCGGCCTGTTCGCGTTCAGCCATTTCTCTTCGTAGTTTGGCGTTGGACCTTTCAAGCTCCATCGTTCGTCGCCGAACACGATCTTCAAGTTCGTTTCGTTCAATTTGGAGGGCTTTGGACATGCTGTTGAACGTGTTGGCGAGATCGACCAGTTCCGTGCCTTTGGGCGGCGTGATCTGCTCCCCCAAGTGCGCGGGGTCCGTGGCGATGGCCTGGGCCTTGTCGCGAAGATATCCCAATGGGCTGAATATCCAGCGTTTGTTCAGGAACACGGTCACGCAGAAAAGGCCCACGAGTACGGTCCCGAACGCAATGGCCAACTGCAAAGTGAGGTGATTGACGGATGTGTACGCCGCTTCAAGAGGTATCCGGATGGATACGGCTGAGACGACCTCATCCTCCGTCCGGTTAAAGCTGCGCTCCGAGCCGTAGGCTTCCACGAGGCCCCGTGGGGCGAACTCCGGTTCGGAATGGCAACGGAGACATGTTGCTTCCATGGTCTCGCCGCGTTGCAAAACAGTGAAATAGGGCTCACCGTCGAAGATCCGGATTTCAGACAACGAATGCAACCCTTCGTCCTGGTTCAGCCTTTCAATGAAATCCCGTTCCAGGACGTCGGCTTCATTAGCCGGGTGACGAGCATTGATTGCCGCTTCCTTGTAATAATAAGGAATGTCGTGCAATCCTTTAAAATACTCTTCCATTTCGCGCACGGCATATGTTGAGGACATCCACACCGGGTCGAACTGCTCGCCCAGTTCAGGTGCGTTTGCCGCGGCGAAGTCAAACAAGGTCGGTCTGAGTTGATGCGAGAAATAGGTATGCACGGCCAACCTGGAATCCAGAATCACCTGAGCCTTGTCCTGGGCTTCGAGCAAGGCATGCTCTTTCATCCTGGCATTTACAAAGAGAATCGAGATCAAGGCGGTGACAAGAATAACTCCCCCAATCGTCGCGGCCAGGCGGGTATTTATGCTCATATGTTCTCCTGTTATTTAGCCAAAGGCCATTCCCGGAGCTTTACGACTTTCGTCGGCAAGCGGCGCAAGCGCGTCGGGTCTGCATCTCAAGGGGCAGTGAAAGCGTCTTGCCCGTCGGACTCGCTACTCTCAACCCGGTTGCGCCCGCTGGCATTCGCCCGCAGCAACGCCTGATCGGCGGGTTTGAACAGCGTGTCGGCGTTATCGCCTGTGCCCATGGTCGTCAGCCACGTTGCACCAGAGCGGTTCATGGTCGCATTCAGCTTCTCGTCTGAAACCACGTTCCAGGAAATCCGTCAACACGGGAGGTAGTATCGAAGATTTGGCGCAAGCTTGTCTCGACTCTGGCCCCCGCGGCAATCCCGCATCTTGATCTGAATCAAATTCTGTAACGTAGAAGAGCAAAATAGCATGTGCGCCGAGAATTGATCCAGATCAAGGCAGGTGCGAATATTTTCGGCCTATCGGTTGGTTTCCCTTTCATCTTGCCACGGAGCCCGCATGACCCCGCCCACATCGTCTCCACCGCGCACCACTCTGCGCACCACCATATGTACTTTAGGCGCCCTGACCCCGCCGACCTTGTCCTGTCTGTTGCTGGCGGCCCATTATCTGCGCTCCGGGGATCTGGGAATGGTCGCGGTCTGCCTGGCCCTGCCCGGGCTGTTTTTTCTGCGCCGGGCCTGGGTCCGTCCGGTGTTGCAGGCGGCCTTTGCCGCGGGCATGGCCGTCTGGGTGCTGGCCATGATGGACCTGATCCAGTTTCGGCAGGTGGTCGGTCTGCCGTGGCTGCGCCTGGCCCTAATCCTGGGCTCGGTGGCCGTGGTCACGGGCGCCGGAGCCCTGTTTCTCGAAACCCGCGTTCTTCGAGAACGCTTCAGCCGAAGGCCCGAAGCGGCATTGGTCCAGTCCGGGGCGTTTCTGCTCACGGTTTGCGCTTTGGCGCTGGCCCAGGCCAAGGTTTCCTTCCCGATCCTTCTCGGTGACCGCTTTTTTCCAGGCTTCGGCGCGCTCCAAATCCTGGGCATGGGGCTCTATGCGGCGTGGATCGCCGGCAAGCTGACCAACCCGGAGCGGGCTCCCCTGGCGCGGGCCCGGATGTGGCTGTTCTTTTCCGTGATCTTTTTCGGCCAACTGGCCCTGGGCTTAGCCGGATGGGAGCGGTTCTTGATGACCGGGGACCTGCATTTGCCGGTTCCGGCCTTGATTCTGGCCGGACCGATCTATCGGGGGGAGGGGTTCTTCATGCTCATTCTCTTTTTGAGCACGGTTCTCTTGGTGGGACCGGCCTGGTGCAGTCATCTCTGCTACATCGGGGCCTGGGACCACCAGGCGGCCCTGCGGACCAAACGCCCGCAAACCCTGCCGTCCTGGGCCTTCCCGGCCCGCCTGGCCATTTTCGCGCTGATCATGCTCACAGCCTTGGGACTGCGCCTGCTGGACGTTCACTGGACCTGGGCCGTGGCCCTGGCCGCCGGGTTTGGTCTGGCGGGAGTGGGGATCATGGCCGCGATATCCCGCAAAATGGGCGTGATGGCCCACTGCACGGTCTTCTGCCCGGTGGGACTGGCCGCGGTGGTCCTGGGGCGGCTGCTGCCCTGGCGGCTGCGCATCAATCAGGACTGCGACGCCTGCGGTCGCTGCGCCCGGGTTTGTCGGTACGGCGCCCTGGAGCCCGGACACCTCGCCAACCGAAAACCCGGCCTGTCCTGCACCCTCTGCGGAGACTGCATCCACCGCTGCCGCGACAACCGCCTGTCCTACGGCTTCGCCCGCCTCTCACCCACCACGTCCCGCCATTTGTTCATCCTGCTGATCACCGTCCTGCATGCCGTGTTTCTGGCCACGGCCAGGATATGATTTGAGTTGGAAGGGGTGCAGTCATTTGAAATATAAATCGGAGTTGACGCTGCAATGCACACGCATTACCTTCGGCCAATACCATGAAGGAGGTTATCATGCCGACATCAACCTTGTTCGAGTCAACCCTGACGGAACGCTACCAGACCACCATTCCCAAGATCGTCCGTGAAACCCTTGGGCTTGGGAAAGGGGACAAGCTCAAGTACAGCATTGATGCCGGAAAAGTGTCCATTGCTCGTATCGATGAGGTGGAGAATGATCCAATACTGGAGGGATTTCTCGCGTTTCTGGCCCGAGACATGGAACGGCATCAGGAACGGATTCAGACGGTTGACAGTGGTCTTGCCCAACGAATCACGTCCTTGACGCGGAACATCCAGGTGGATCTTGACCAGCCGCTGGATGAAGACGGATGAGCGACGCTCCACGGCAACTCGTCGTCAATGGATGGTCAATTTACGCCCACCCGTTGTTCCTGGACCAGTTGGAACGGCTTGCGGCGCAAGTGTCGAGTCTGAGGGACAAGGACCCTGATGGGTATCAGAAAAAAAATGTCGCCAAACGTCTTGCGGCCATCACCAGGCTGGCCTTCGAGATCATTCCCCAGGATCCAGGGCGCCCGGAGTACCGCCAGGGCAGAACGTTGGGCGGCCAACGCAAGCACTGGCTTCGAGCCAAGTTTTTTCAACAGGAGTTTAACAGATTGAACGTCATTTTTTTTTGAAAACGCAAGTGATTTCGGTGTGTTAAGTCGCCAATTCCTGTAAGACCCCACTGCTCACTCCGTAGCCCATGGCCTTCAGTATCTGGGCCTGGGCGTCGCTTGGTTCCTCAAGCTTGCGGGTCGCTTTTCGTGCCCCGGCATTCCAACAAAGACATGAATGGAGTGTGCGCATCTGCTGCATTGT